>NZ_JBQCJW010000043.1:0-25594 GCF_051967575.1 Solibacillus silvestris | reverse complement strand
TTCGTCTCGACCTCCGTGTATTTTACTTAATCATATCACGTTAGCTCGGTACGACATCTATCCTAACAGAGGGGGAGGCGGACTTGGAATTATTCACAAAAACATGAGTATTGATGAACAAGCAGAAGAAGTAGAAAAAGTAAAACGCTCTGAAAATGGCGTTATTACGAATCCATTCTTTCTAACGCCAGAACATCAAGTGTTCGATGCAGAGCATTTAATGGGCAAATACCGCATTTCAGGTGTTCCTATCGTAAATAACATGGAAGATCAAAAATTAGTTGGGATTATTACAAACCGCGACTTGCGCTTCATTTCGGACTATTCACTGAAAATCGATGATGTCATGACAAAAGAAGATTTAATTATCGCACCTGTTGGAACGACTTTAGAGGATGCCGAAAAAATTCTTCAACAATATAAAATTGAAAAGTTGCCAATCGTGGATGAAGACGGTAAGTTAACAGGTTTAATTACGATTAAAGATATCGAAAAGGTGATTGAGTTCCCGAACGCTGCTAAAGATAGCCATGGCCGTTTAGTAGTAGGCGCAGCAGTTGGCGTTTCCAAAGATACAATGGTACGTATTGCAAAGCTGGTGGAAGCTCAAGTTGATATTGTGGTAATTGATACAGCACATGGCCATTCACAAGGTGTATTAAATACGATTAAGGATATCCGTGCTGCTTATCCGAATTTGGATATTATCGCAGGGAATGTTGCAACAGCTGAAGGAACACGCGCTTTATTTGAAGCAGGTGCGGATGTTGTAAAAGTGGGAATTGGCCCAGGCTCTATTTGTACTACACGCGTTGTGGCAGGTGTTGGTGTACCACAAATTACAGCAGTATATGACGCAGCTTCAGTTGCCCGCGAATTAGGCAAAACGATTATTGCGGATGGCGGTATTAAGTATTCAGGGGATATCGTAAAAGCTTTAGCGGCAGGTGGACATACTGTTATGCTAGGTTCATTATTGGCAGGTACATCCGAATCTCCGGGGGAAACGGAAATTTTCCAAGGGCGTCGCTTTAAAGTATACCGCGGTATGGGATCACTCGGCGCGATGGAAAAGGGTTCCAAAGATCGTTACTTCCAGGAAGATGCAAAAAAATTAGTTCCAGAAGGTATTGAAGGCCGACTTCCATATAAAGGGCCTTTAGCGGATACAATTCACCAATTAGTCGGCGGTGTACGCGCAGGTATGGGATATTGCGGCGCTCCAGATTTAGAGTATTTACGCGAGAAATCGCAATTCATTAAAATGTCGGGTGCAGGCTTACGTGAATCGCATCCGCATGATGTACAAATTACGAAAGAAGCACCAAACTATTCCTTACAATAATTACTAGGCAACTTTCGAACGCTACTATCGTCAAATTTGAAGATAGTAGCGTTTTTTTATTAAGAAGAGGACACATGCAACTACTTATGTATGATAAAATGACGTAGACAAGAAAAAATATTTGGAGGTAGCTTTGTGAAGAAGGTAAGAAAGCAAACGGTACTAAGCTTCATCTTAATTCCGATGTTATTACTTAGCATGTTGGCGATGGCACCTGCTACGACAAATGCGGAAGCGGATTTAGGATTAACAGTGGATGCCGCAATTTTAATTGATGCAGACACTGGAAAAATTTTATATGAACAAAATGCAGAAACAGCTTTAGGTATTGCCAGTATGACGAAAATGATGACAGAATACTTATTGCTTGATGCAATTGAGGATGGCTCAATTACTTGGGATCAACAATATAATGTAACGGAGTATACATATAAAGTATCTCAAAACCGCTTATTGAGCAATGTGCCTTTGCGCGCTGACGGTACGTATTCGATTAAAGAATTGTATGAAGCGATGGCTATTTATTCTGCTAATGCCGCAACAATTGCGATTGCCGAAACTATTGCAGGCACAGAAGCCGAATTTTTAAAGCTAATGAACAAAAAAGCAGAGGAATTAGGACTGGAAAATTATAAATTTGTGAACTCTACAGGTTTAAACAATTCCGATCTACAAGGTATGCATCCAGCAGGCACAGGAGAGAATGATGAAAACGTCATGCCTGCCCGTTCAGTAGCAAAATTGGCGTATCATTTATTAAAAGATCATCCTGATATGTTAGAAACGGCAAAAATCCCGAAGAAAGTATTCCGCGAGGGAACTTCGGATGCTATTAAAATGTCAAACTGGAATTTCATGCTGCCAGGGCTTGTCTATGCGTATGAAGGCGTGGACGGCTTAAAAACGGGTACAACGGATTTTGCGGGACATACGTTTACAGGTACGGCAAAGCGTGGGGATACACGTTTAATCGCTGTAGTAATGAAAGCAGTTGACTCAAAAGGCGTCGGGTCTTATAAAGCACGTTTTGATGCAACAGCCAAATTATTCGATTATGGTTTTGGCCAATTTTCAAAAGTTGAACTCGTTCCGGCGAACTATAAATTTGATGAGCAAAAATCAATTGCCGTAACAAAAGGAAAAGAGGATGCCGTCAATATTGCGATTAAAGAGCCTATTTCTGTTATGATCAAGACAACTGAAAAAGACTTATATGTACCTAAGCTAACTTTGGAAACAGAGGAGCTTGAAGCAGATGTAGAAGCAAATCAAGTAGTGGGTCAAGCGGTTGTTGAAATTTCGGAAGGTACGGATTACGGTTATATTGACGGTTCACAGATTGTGGCGGATGTAGTGACGACTGAAGCTGTTGAACGCGCAGGCAAAGTCTCATTATTCTTCCAAGGCATTGCGAACTTTTTCGGCAATTTATGGAGCGGTGTATTCGGCTTTGCGCATATTTCAAATAAATAAATAATTGAGCTTTTCTATGAGTGCATACTTGTAGAAAGGCTCTTTTTTCGTTTCGAACAGCATTTTCCGGGTGGGACAATTTGTCGATGAAGCGTATTATACATACATTGTTATTATGGAGGGATAATTATGTGTGGGATTGCAGGTTGCATTGATTACTCGAGTAATTTGTTGAATGATGAGCCGCTTATAAGAAAGATGACGAGGACGCTTTTGCACCGCGGGCCGGATAGTGAAGGCTATTTTATTGGCAGGCACGCTTTATTGGGGCATCAGAGGCTAGCGATCATTGATTTAGTGACAGGGAACCAACCGATGACACGAGGCAACTTTACAATTGTTTACAATGGTGAAATTTATAATGCAAATGAATTGCGCGAACAGCTTATTAAATATGGCTATTCGTTTTATACAACGTCTGATACGGAAGTTATTTTAATGGCTTATTGCGAATGGAAAGAACAGTGTATGGAGCATTTGAATGGTATATTCGCCTTTGCTATTTGGGATGAACAGGAGCAGTCATTATTTTTATGCCGCGACCGCTTAGGAGTGAAGCCGTTATTTTATTATGAATGCGCAGACGGCCTTTTGTTCAGCTCTGAAATTAAGGGGATATTGGCGCATCCTATCGTGAAAGCCGAAATTGATGTGGAAGGGCTAGCTGCACTGTTTAGTTTGGGGCCTTCTCGCATAGTGGGCCATGCGATTTTTAAAGGGATAAAAGAATTGAAACCCGCATATGCGATGATTGTTCACAAAGAGAGCAGAAAGAGCTGGCGGTATTGGGATATTGCAAGCAAGGAGCACGAACAATCAGAGGAAGAAACGATTGAAAAGGTTCGCGAACTTGTCACAAAGGCGATTGAAAGACAATTAATAAGCGATGTTCCTATAAGTACAATGCTTTCAGGAGGGCTGGATTCGAGTATTATTACAGCTATTGCTGCCCAAAAGCTTGCGCATGAGCAGAAGACATTATCAACATACTCTGTAGCATATGAAGAAAATGATGACCATTTCCAAAAAAATTCATTCCAAACTTCCCAGGATGAGTTTTGGATCGGGAAAATGCAGCAAAGATTTCGAACGGAACATAAACAAGTCACCATTTCACAGCAGGATTTAGTGGAGAATTTGCAAGAGGCGATGCGATTGAAGGATATGCCGAGTATGGCGGATATTGATAGTTCCCTCTATTTGTTTTGCAAGGAAATTGAAAAATCGCATACTGTCGCATTATCGGGTGAATGTGCGGACGAAGTATTCGGAGGGTATCCATGGTTTTATGAACAAAAATCGGAGACCCTATTTCCATGGCTGCGTTCCACTAAAGAGCGTGAAAAATTATTTAAAGCGGAATGGCAAAAACGGCTGCAGCTGCGACAGTTCTTGCAAAATACGTATGATGAGGCGGTGAAGGAAATGCCGGTCTTTATCGGAAGCAAAGAGGAGCAGGAGCGTCAACAATTGTTTTACTTGAACAACCAGTTCTTTATGCAGACATTATTGGAGCGAAATGACCGGATGACGATGGGGGCGGGCATAGAAGTGCGTGTGCCGTTTGCCGATCATACGATTATAGAATTTGTTTGGAATATTCCTTGGGAAATGAAAAACAGCGGCGGAATGGAAAAGGGCATATTGAGAAAGGCATTTTCGCATATTTTACCGAAGGAAGTAGTGGAACGTAAAAAAAACCCTTACCCAAAAACATATCATCCAAAATATACAAAGCTCGTACACCAGCGTCTACAGGAAATTTTGCTGAAGAAACATTCAGTGCTGCACGAATTATTTGAACGTGAACAGTTAGATGAGCTGCTTGCTACGAATGGCCAATCGTTCCAAATTCCATGGTTTGGTCAGTTAATGGCAGGTCCTCAATTAATCGCTTATTTAATTCAGTTGCATGATTGGATAGAACAGTATCGTATTAATATTATTTCAACATAAAACGAGACGTTCAAAAAATAAGCAACGTCTCTGTCGTATATTCATGCCTATTCGTTTTTGGGAATGTCCCAAATGGTCATTAGCTTATGAATTTTTTGCTCTATTTCATGAAGGAGTAAATGGCCGAAGCCTAATAAAAACGTCCGTTTCGGATAGTGCTGCTCCGTCAAAAAATAATTGGATAGCGGCAAAATATAAATGCTATTCTGTCGCGCTATTTTTTGAAGCTCCTGTTCCGATTTTTCATGGGGAAATGCGATTAGTATATTCGTGCCTGCCGCATCCCCTGATACGGTGATTTCGGGATAATGATTTGAAAAGATTTCGATGCATTTATCATGTTTTTTACGGTAAATTTTCCGCATGCGGTTCAGGTGTTTGGCAAAATGCCCGTCCTTCATAAACTTTGCCAATATATGCTGCTCAAAACGAGGAACCGTAGAAGAATAATAATTAAAATGCTCTTGATACCGTTTGATGAGCGTTGGCGGCAAGACGAAATAAGCGACACGCAACGATGGCATGAGCGATTTTGTAAATGTGCTCAAATAAATGACACGGTCGTTTTGATCAAGTCCACGCAATGCAGGAATCGGTTTCCCGATATAACGAAATTCGCTGTCGTAGTCATCTTCAATTATAAAGCGGTCTGCTGATTTTGCTGCCCATTTCAAAAGCTGTGTGCGTCTATTGGCGGAAAGTACGGCACCAGTCGGGAATTGGTGGGAAGGCGTGATATAAACCGCATTTGCATTCGTTTTTTGCAATTGTTCAACAACAATCCCGTCTGCATCAACAGCAATAGGAATTGCGAGCTGGCTAAGTTGATGGCGCGGTATTGGCGAGTAGCCCGGATTTTCGAAAGCGAGTAAAACATCGTTGCCCAAAAGTTTTAAAATCATCGGCAGCAGCTGTTCAGTACCAGATCCGATGACGATTTGTTCGGGGTTGCATTTGATGCCGCGCGATTGATGCAAGTAGTTTGCAATTTCAATGCGCAGTGCAAGTTCTCCTTGGCGTTCCCCTGTTTGCAATAAATGTTTAAACGGTGTATCCAGCACATCTTTGGCGTATTTTCGCCATACAGTGAAAGGAAAGGCGTCTTCATCAATTTTTGCGGAAGAGAAATCAATTTCATATTCAATTTGTTGTGATGTTTGCTGAAAATCGATTTTTGCAGCCACATTTTCGCGGAAGGGCAATGCATCAATTTCCTCGACGAAATAGCCAATGCGAGGCCTGGAAATAATATAACCTTCTGCCATAAGCTGTGCATAGGCCAGTTCGACCGTCGTTTGGCTAATGCTGAAAAATTCAGCGAGTTCGCGTTTTGAAGGAAGCCTGGCACCCACAACTAATTGATTATTTATAATGGTATTTTTTATACCAATATAAAGTTGTTCATATAGTGGAATAGTATGTTCTTTTTGTAGCTGAAAGAAAAGCATGAAAATAACCTCCTTAACTGACTATTATAAATCCGGTTTTTTAAGAACTGTTAGTAATGCCAGAAAAGTATAGCATGACAAGCTGAATTAATGAATATTTAAGCAGAAACTTGCAATGGCACAATGTTTATAGTACAGTATGGTTAAATTTATAAATGAATTCGATGATAGGAAGTAGTAGCAAGCGCGTTTTTCCTAGAGAGTCAGCGGTTGGTGAAAGCTGATAAAAACACTTGTGAATCCGTCCTTGAGATGCTTTTTCTGAAATAACAGTAGGTGGAAGCCGGCTTACCAGAGTCGTTAATTATTAAGAGGAATAGAATTTTTCTATTCAATTAGGGTGGCAACGCGGGTAGCTCTCGTCCCTTTTATAGGGATTGAGGGCTTTTTTGTATTCAATTCGCTAATACATCAACGCGTTAAAGTGCTCAAGATCATCATTTCATAAATATTAGGAGGAATGAACATGTTAGATATTAAACGTGTCCGCGACAATTTTGAAGAAGTGAAACGAATGCTTCTTACACGCAATGAGGATTTAGGAAATTTGGACAACTTCGAAAGCTTAGATACGAAGCGCCGTGAGATGATCGCCAAAACAGAAGTATTGAAAGCGGAGCGCAACAAAGTATCAGAGCAAATTTCTGTTATGAAGCGCAACAAGGAAGATGCAACAGAAGTGATTGCCCGCATGCGTGAAGTGGGTGACGAGATTAAAGCACTGGATGCGGAATTAAACGCAATCGAAGAAGAATTCAAGGATATGATGATGCGTTTACCAAATATCCCGCATGAATCTGTTCCGGTTGGTATGGAGGAAGAGGATAATGTAGAGGAATATACTTGGGGCGACGTGCCGGCACTTGATTTTGAAGCGAAGGCACACTGGGATATTGCAAAAGATTTGGATATCGTGGACTTTGAGCGCGGCGCTAAAGTTACGGGAAGCCGTTTTTTGTTCTATAAAGGTTTAGGTGCACGTTTGGAACGCGCTTTACTGAACTTCATGATGGATCTTCATTCAGATCAGCATGGCTATACAGAAATGCTGCCACCGCAAATCGTTAACCGCGATTCGTTGACAGGTACAGGCCAATTGCCGAAGTTTGAAGAAGATGTATTTAAATTAGTACGTGAAGAAGATGAGATGGATTATTATTTGATTCCAACTGCTGAAGTACCGGTAACAAACTATTATCGTGATGAAATTCTGTCAGCGGATTTACTTCCACAAGGATTTGCTGCCTATAGCGCTAACTTCCGTTCAGAGGCTGGTTCTGCAGGTCGTGATACACGCGGGCTGATCCGTCAGCACCAATTCAACAAAGTGGAATTAGTGCGCTTTGTAAAACCGGAAGAATCTTATGAGCAACTTGAAATTTTAACAGGTCATGCCGAAAAAGTATTACAGCTTTTAGGCTTGCCATACCGCAAATTAAAAATGTGTACCGCAGATTTAGGCTTCACAGCTGCGAAAAAATACGATTTGGAAGTATGGATCCCGGCACAAAATATGTACCGTGAAATTTCTTCTTGTTCAAACTTCGAAGATTTCCAAGCGCGTCGTGCCAACATCCGTTTCCGTCGTGAAGCAGGCGCAAAACCGGAATACGTGCACACATTAAACGGCTCAGGCCTGGCAATCGGGCGTACAGTCGCAGCGATATTGGAGAATTACCAAACAGCTGATGGTTCAGTCGTGATTCCTGAAGCATTGCGACCTTACATGGGTGGCATTGAAGCTATTTCTGCTAAATAATATTTTTCTACACCAACTTGTTTACTGGCAGGTTGGTGTTTTTCATAAAGAGAAAAGGAATATTCGTTTACTTACCTATTATAATTTGTTATATTCTAGAAAATATTTACGTTTTCGAGATTTTTGAATTAGGGGTGAAGCATATGCAATTTCCAAAGCAAGTAGAAATCATTGAGGTAGGTCCGCGGGATGGGCTGCAAAACGAGAAGGTATTTGTCCCGACAGAAAGCAAAAAAAGGCTGATTGAAAAACTTGCTTTAGCAGGCTTTGACCGGATCGAAACCGCATCATTTGTACATCCAAAAGTAGTGCCGCAAATGGCAGATGCCGCAGAAATTGCAGCATTTTGCAGAGAGCTTGGTATGAAGTTTATAGCGTTGACACCGAATGTGAAAGCATTGCAGCGTGCTATTGATGCAGGCGTGCCGCAAATTGCCGTGTTTGTCGGGGCTAGTGAAACATTCAATGAAAAAAACATTAACCGTTCGATTGAACAGTCACTTGCCGAATGTGCCGATGTGTTTCAGCTTGCCAAGAAGCATCAACTATTTATTCGGGGCTATGTATCAATGTGCTTCAGCTGTCCATATGAAGGCGATGTTACATATGAGCAAGTAAAGCGCGTTGTCAGCCATTTTGTGACATACGGGGTTGATGAAATTTCAATTGGGGATACAAATGGGCAAGCAAATCCGCAACTTGTTTATGAGCGGTTTTCACAGCTCAAAAAAGATTTTCCGAACACACAATTTGTAGGTCATTTTCATGATACGAATGGCTTTGCCTATGCCAATATCATTGCGGCGATGCAAGCAGGCATTGAAAAGTTTGATAGCTCAATAGCCGGATTGGGCGGCTGTCCATTTTCACCTGGTGCAACAGGCAATGTATCAACAGAAAAAGTCGTGCAATTATTAGAGGAAATGAAAATTGCAATGAATATTAAGCAAGATGCTTTAAAAGAAGCAGCATTGTTTGCAAAAAGTATAATAGAAAATTAATAAAAACTGTGTGAATGGCATTCCTTTATATGGTTCAAGGGGGAAGGGGAAGAGTGGGAATTTAAGGATATGGAAATAAATGGTCTATTTAATTTAATTGTCTTTACCTAAATAACCGCTTCACCAATCACTGTTTCATTTTATGGTAAGTAAGCGGAGAAATTCCGTTTATTTGCGGAATGAAGCTTGTTCTGGGAGAAATAAAGGGAAAATTTCCGGTTAAGGGCAACAAAACTCCTTATTTTCATATTTTTCGAGTTAATAGACGAAATTACTCCGATTATTTAGGCCATTTTTCATTCTATTTTCTAAATAAAGGGAATTTCTCCCTCTATTCAATTAGCCGTTTTATACTGTTTGTCATTCTGCACGTCATATTAATATAAAAGATATTATAAAAGGAGATACATAGCGCCACTTTATCCCGAAAAGGGCGTATGTCCGGTATTACTATCCATTTATGTTATTTCTATACATAAAATGGCTCTTCACCAAAAGTTGGGGATGACAAACTTCATGCCAAGGCGAGTTGATTGGAATGGAGGGGTAGCAAGTGCGCTCGTAATGTCCATCGAGAAATTAGCCGTAAAAGAGCAGATTCCAATTATGCGCTGTAAAGTCCGAAAGTCTGAAAGTGATAATATTCGTTTATATAAAAGACTCGGTTTTCATATTTCAAAAAATGAAACAGTGACAAGTCCACTTGGTTTTGTGATGGAAACGGTGACGATGGAGAAGGAGATTAAGTAGATAAAGCCGATACTTTTTGATATAAATGGTGCTTTATTATAAGACGAATCTTTTGCATATGTTACAAAAACAAGCGCTGCATAATTACACGCAGCGCTTGTTTCCATTTATTTTGCCAAATCGATTACAATAGCATCAAGCGAAATTTCTTCATGTCCGCGTCCATACTCCAGGCTGGCAATCGCTGTTGGCTCAATGAATAGCTTTGTTGCACCCTCTTTAATTGCGCCAAATGATGTTGTGCCGGTAAATGTTACAAAATCGTCGGAAGTTGTACCGCCACCGCCTAAACCATCCACGTAGACATTGCCTAAATCATCTTTTACCGTAAATACGGGTGTTACCGATGGCCAATCTTTACGTAACTCTTCACTTGCAAATTGTTTGTATGACAAAACGGTGGATACATCGGTAAACTCGATCGAATTCAATGTGATACGCACTTGCTCATTTTCTGCCGTTTCATCAAGAGCAATAACAGTACCGTCTATACGATTGAGCGAGAAATTAAATGACCAGTCGCCCTGTGCCACTATGTCAGTTTCATAGTTTTGAAAGGCTTTTGGCTTCCATGTTACTTCAATTTCTTCAGGAAATATCCCATCTTTAAAAGTTGGGGTGAATTGAGCGAGGCCCACATAATGTGTATCATCGATTTGGATAATTCGATCACTGCCACCCAGGCCGTTTGCACCTCTCACGTCAAACCAGTTTCCGCCACTCATCATGATTGATTCTCCGAGATTCTCCTCTGTTTCCAAAGCATACGAAACAATAATATTCGTGCCGTCGTATACAGCATGATCAATTAAAATGGAAATACCGTTGTCTGAATCAACAAGTCCTAAATCATCAGAGAAGAGCTCAAAGTTTGTATATTGTCCGTAATCATCATCAAAATAGCTCATGACATTATTCATAAACGGTATTTGCGAGGCGACAGAAGGAAAGGCGAATGCTGTTAAAGCAGTGGCGCTAACAAGAATTACAGCCGCTGCGCCAATCGATTTCCAAAGTGATGCTTTTTTATATTTTTTTAGCACATGCTGCTTCACTCGCTGCTTTTCGAGTTTAGTCACAGGTTCCGTTTCCAGGCGATCAATATCGAGCTCCATCCACTCTTTTATATTCATATAAAGCGCTCCTTTAAATTGTCATGTTGGGCGAGTTCTTTTTTGCCCCGGTATAAGCGATTATCGACAGCGGCCTTTGTGAGCCCAAGTGCGTCGGCAATTTCGCTATTTGTTAGTTCTAGATAATATTTCATAATAAAAATATGGCGGTCGAGCTCAGCTAATTGGCTTAGTGCAAACAGCAGCTCGTTTTTTTGTTCGCGCTCAAGTATTTTTTGTTCGGTAGTGCAGTTGGCCTTTTTTTGTTGTAATGATGCATCTGATTGCTCGCGGGCTGCGCGTTTTTCAGATTGCCGATAGCGATCGATTGCTTTATACTTCGTAATCATGCCGATCCACTTTTTAAAATCGTCTATGTCTCCTTGAAATTGTGAGGCATTTTGCCAAACATTCAAAAACACATCATTGATGCATTCATCTACATCTTGCTTGGGTTGTGTATGCAAAATTTTATGCGCAATCGCTTTTACAAGTGGCATGTAAACATCGATAATATAATCAAGGGCATCTTCCTTTTGTTTTTTTAATCGATCGATAAAGTTATTCGGTGAACTTTTCATAGGCTTGGCTCCTTATTTTAGTGAAAAAGCTTTTTCATATAATACAACGAAGCGTGCATAAGTTTATTCTCATTATTTTTTATAAAAAACAATTACGCAATGGAAATATTAGAAAGGAAGGGGAGGGCGACATTAAAATTTTCCGGTTTGAGCGGTATATTCCACGAGAAATATTAGACGGCATTCAAGAAGTTCATAAAGCTGTATTTGAAGGGGATTCGCTAAAGGAGCAGAAGTTGAGAGAGAAGCAAAATTTATTGGCAGTAGTCGCTGTAGAGGATGGTGTAGTGGCAGGTTTCAAGCTTGGCTATGAGCAACAGGACGGTGTGTTTTATAGCTGGCTGGGCGGTGTGCACCCACAGTTTCAACAGCAAGGTATTGCAGCGAAATGTATGGCAGCCCAGCATGAATGGTGTAAAAAAAAGGGCTATCTGCGCGTTCGTACATATGGAAGAAATAATAGAAAAGCAATGTTAATCGTTAATTTGAAGGCAGGCTTTGATATAGTATCCACCTTTATTGATGAAAAAGGACGGCATAAAATTATATTTGAAAAATCACTCAACGAAAAAGATGAGAGCATGTAGCGTATATCTACTACTCTCGTCTTTTTCTTATTGCGGGAAATAAATATAGCATGATCCATAACAGGAAGATAACGACTGCCAGGCTTACTAAATAACCGGAAGCGCCAAATGCATCATATAGCCATTGGAGCGGTGTTCCTCGCACCGGTTTATTCAAAAACATAAAGTTCGTTTGAAAGCGTGCATTATACATATATATGGGCGGTACTGTTATAGCTAAAAATAATGCCGCACGCCAAACATCGCGAAAAGCTGTATGGAGCTGCTTTGCGAAAATTAATACGAACACATACACAACGAGTAACGCATGAAATACAAAGCTATGAATATGCAGAAATCCGCCGACCGGATCCATTGTCCAACCGGGGAATAACAAGGCGATCGCAGCCCCTGGCAAAGTAAGCGCATATAAAATTGTAGCGGTCGTGCGGTTTGGAAAATATGCATGCCAGCCAATAATGAAAATCCCGAAACCGCATAAATGGAGCGGCGGACTCCAATACGAATATTGTGCTGTTCCAATTAAATAAATTTGTTTTGCAATTTCAAGAAACAGCAGCAACCAAAAAACGGACCTTTGAAAAAGTTGCTGCTGTTTAAATGAAAGATAACGAAAATAGTATATTGAAATAATTAAAACTAAGCTAATAGAAATAAGCCATGCTATATGAATGGAATCAAAAATAGAGAAACCGTCCATGCCCGACACCTACTTTTCCGATTGTTGTTTTCGCAATAACTTCTCCTGTTTTTTACGTTCACGCAAGTCCTTGAAAAAATCAGTTAAAATTTGGCCGCATTCCTCTGCCATTACCCCTTCTGTAACGTTGCATTCGTGATTGAAGCGTGCATCGTTCAATAAGCGGTATAAGGAGTCGACGCATCCGGCCTTTATATCGCGTGCTCCGTATACAATGCGGGGCACGCGGGATTGCAAAATAGCGCCTGCACACATCGGGCAAGGTTCGAGCGTCACATATAAAGTCGTTTCCTCCAAGCGCCAAGTTCCCAATTTTTTGCATGCTTCTTGTATGGCCATACTTTCCGCGTGCGTCAATGCATTTTGGGTTGTTTCACGCAAATTATGAGCCCGCGCGATAATTTCATCTTTATATACTATAATGGCGCCGATTGGAACTTCTCCAAGGGCGGCTGCCTTTTTCGCTTCATCCAATGCATGCTTCATGTAATGGTGATCATTGTTTTTGAGCATTATCCATCACTCCTTAAAGCATAGTGTAGCATGATTCGAAATGTATAGGCGACTATAGAATAAATCGTGCTATGATGAAAGAAAAGCTTGAAGGAGCGCTACTTATGAATTCATTTCAAACAATCGAGGAAGCAAATGAATATTTTGAGCGATTATTGGATAATTTGCTGCACAATCACGAACAAAAGCAGCAGTCGATTGAAATAAATGAACAGCAAATCCGTACAACATTAAAAAGGCAATATGAACAGCAGCTGTCAGCACTCGAACAACAGCGGAAAAAAGAGGAAGCTATGCTTAAGCGAAACAGTGCTCAAGCGATCGGGAAAATCAAAATATTATTTGAAAATAAAAAAGGTATTATATTGAAAAAGTATAAAGACGATTCTGAAGAAGAAATCAAAAATTATGAAGTGAATAAAATGGAAATGCTTGAGCAGAAACAAGCGGATGAACGTGCAAAATTCAAAGCATATATTGAGGGGCAAAAGCTATTATTGGCAAAGTCGGAAAGCGTCACTAAGCTGAATGTCGCCTGCGAGCAGGCGATGGATGAATTTCAGCAGGGGCTGATGGACATATTGGAAAAGTATAAACAACTGTTCGACGAGCTTGAACAGCAGTATGAAGGAAATTGCGATGGGCTGCAGCAACGGCGCGATGAAGCCATTGAAAGCCTATTCGACAATGAGGAAGCGTCACAAAACCAGTTGGACGATCAATTATTCGAAGCATTGCAGCACTTGGATGAAGAAATAGATGGGCAACGCAATCAAATTGAACAGGGCTATATTGAAAAAAAGCAATCGCTTGATGAGATGGTCTATATGCAGCGTGAAAGAAATGAAATGGAATATGAGCAACAACGTGAGCGGTTATTTGAGCTGCAAGAACAAGTTTTAGCACAGTTTGACTGATGGCGATCAGTCAAAGAATATCCCTATACAATTATGGAAAATTGTTTGTTTTGTTGTCTAATAATCATTGTGATAAAATGAAAAGCATTGACTATAAAATAAGAAGGAGCACTTCTAATGTCTGTGCCATTTATAACAGTAGAAGGTCCGATTGGTGTTGGGAAAACCTCATTATCTAAGGCCGTATCACAAACTTTTGACTATCACTTACTAAAAGAGATTGTAGATGAAAATCCGTTTCTAGGTAAGTTTTATGAAAATATTAACGAGTGGAGCTTCCAAACGGAAATGTTTTTCCTGTGCAATCGTTATAAGCAATTATCTGATATTCATCAAATTTTGGAAGCGCAAGGCCCAGTAGTGGCAGATTATCATATTTTCAAAAACCTGATTTTTGCGAAGCGTACATTGAAGACTGAAGAATATGAAAAGTATGAATCGATCTATCGGATTTTGACTGCTGATATGCCAAAGCCGAATATGGTCATTTATTTACACGCAAGTTTAGATACATTGATGAAACGAATCGCGATGCGCGGACGCGAATTCGAAAAGAATATTACACGTGAATATATGGAACAGCTTTCAAGCGATTATCATGAATTTATCGGTCATTTTGAAAAGATTCATCCAGAAATTCCTGTCATCCAGCTAAATGGGGACAAGCTTGATTTCGTGAAAAGTGAAGAAGATTTACAGTATGTGCTGCGAATAGTAGAGGAAAAGTTACAACAAAGGAGTTTGCATCAAAAATGAACTTAAGAGAGAAATATAATATTCCTGCGAATGCAGTGATTACAATTGCAGGAACTGTCGGTGTCGGCAAATCGACAATGACAAAGGCTCTGTCTGAAAGCCTGGGCTTCCGTACATCCTATGAAAAGGTGGATACAAACCCTTATTTAGATAAATTTTATGATAACTTTGAAAAATGGAGCTTCCATTTACAAGTGTATTTTTTGGCAGAGCGCTTTAAAGAACAGAAGCGTATTTTCGAATATGGCGGAGGCTTTATTCAAGACCGTTCCATTTATGAGGATACAGGCATATTTGCGAAGATGCACTATGATAAAGGGACAATGACACCGACCGATTATGAAACATATACAAATCTGTTCGATGCAATGGTGATGACTCCGTATTTCCCGCATCCTGATCTTCTTGTGTATTTGGAAGGCCCGATTGATGATGTCATTGGCCGGATCCAGGAGCGCGGGCGCGAGATGGAGCAGCAAACTCCTCATGCGTATTGGCAGGAAATGCACGGACGTTATGAAAGCTGGATTAATAATTTCAATGCGTGCCCGGTATTGCGCATTGATATTAACGATTACGATTTAATGAAAAACCCGGCGCAAGTAGAAGATGTAGTCGCACGTATCGCACATATGCTCGAACAAACAGGTCATTTGCGAAAATAAGCAAAAGGGCTGATTTTTGTGAAAAACGGAAATCAGCCTTTTTTATTTCACCCAAACAATAATAAAAACCGGAATCATTACGAGCAGAAATACGAAGAAGCTCCATAAAACTTGTTTTCCGGCCGACATATTTTTAGGCTTAATGCTAATCATTTCATATAATTCATTGATGGCGCGCTGTTCCTTGTCGAAGAGCATTCTTTGAAATGAAGCATAGTCTTCAATATAAGCAGCAGGATTTTCAAAATGGAAGCGGATAGCCCGTATATCGTCGGTCACATCCTTATCTTTATACATATATGTTATAGTCGGTGCAATTCCCCCTGTCAGCTGGGCTGTAACATGAATATCAAATGTCTTCATTTTATAAACCGGCTTCCCGGCATCATTTGTCACAATTTCAATAAGAGGATTTTTCATGATTAGTCCACCTTCCTTGTATTATTAGTATTCCCAATATGGATAATTTTGTAGCATTATTTTGAAAAGTATTGCGGGAAAAAAGTCATTTCGCTTATGCTAAAGATGTTTACAAATTCTTTTGATTTGTAACATTATAGCGAAAAGGGGATGGGAATATGACTTTAACAATGGTAGAACGCTTATTGGCTTTACCAACGACGGCGATTTCCGATGCAACAGGGGGACATACGAATGTTGCAGCAGCAATTAAACCGCTTGCAGATCATTTTAAAATTGCTGGCCAGGCAAGAACGATTCGCCTGCCGGACGGGGAAAACGGCGCGGTACTGGAAGCGATTAGCCAGGCCGAAAAAGGGGATATTCTAGTTATTGATGCAAAAGGCAATACAAATCGCGCTGTTGCAGGAGACTTTGTTATGCAGCTTGCGCAAGGTGTCGGTGTACAAGGATTTGTAGTTGATGGTGTCATACGTGATTTGGGGGCTGCAAGAGAGATTGACTTTCCGGTATTTTCATTAGGAACAACAGTAGCGGCAGGCAATAAGCATGGCGGCGGTACTGTTGGGGGAGCGGTATCTGTAGGGGGTGTAGCCGTACAAACGGGTGATTATGTCGTTGGCGATATTGATGGGGTAATCATTATTCCGCAAAAGAATGTAGAAGATGTAATAGAGGCCGCAGAAGCAAAAGTGTTAAAAGACGAAGCACGTGAGCATGAGGCATTACATAAAGGTGAAGCATCAATACGCGCTTATTTGGCAAAAGTTTTAAAATAACAAAATGGAAGAACAGTATGAAGAAACTCGGGAAAGGCATCCGAGTAGGATCAATATTGCGCAAAATAACGATATAAGCAAAAAAATATCAATTTTCTCATTGAGAAAATTGATATTTTCTTTGTTTTTATTTTAAATGAGCAGCTTGATATTCAGCAAATTGCTTCTCGTCGAAACGCTTCTCCCATTTGGCCATAACAAGTGCCGCCAATGTGTTACCTACTACGTTTACAGCTGTACGAGCCATATCAAGAATACGGTCAATACCTGCAATAAATGCTAAACCTTCTAGAGGAATACCTACAGAGCCCAATGTTGCAAGAAGTACCACAAATGATACCCCCGGAACGCCGGCAATCCCTTTAGAAGTTACCATTAATACAAGCATTAATGTAATTTGTTCCATAATTGAAAGGTCGATGCCATACATTTGAGCGATGAAGAGTGCTGCAATCGCTTGGTAAAGTGTCGAGCCATCCAAGTTGAATGAGTAACCCGTCGGAATTACGAATGATACGATATCCTTTGGTGCACCCATCTTTTCTGTCTTCAGCATAATACGAGGCAATACCGTCTCTGATGAAGAAGTGGAGTATGCGAGTAGTAACTCATCTTTAATCATGCGAATCAATTTGAAAATATTAATACCGAAAATACGGGCAGTAATTCCTAAAACAACGATTACAAAGAAAATCATAGCCGCATAAACTAATATAGCTAATTTTCCTAATGGAATAAGGGATTCCACACCAAATTTGGAAACGGTTACACCGATTAGCGCAAATACCCCTACTGGTGCGAATTTCATTACTAAGTTTGTGACCCAGAACATGGCGTCTGCGGTTCCTTGGAAGAAGGCAAGCACAGGTTTTCCACGTTCACCAACCGCCGCAACTCCTAGACCGAAAAGAACAGAGAAGAAGATAATCGCAAGCATATCGCCTTCAGCCATTGCGTTTACAATATTTTTAGGAACGATGTCTACGATAATTTGGAAAGTGCTTTTTTCCTCTTGAGCTTCCGTCGTTTCTACATATGAAGAAATATCAGATTTTTGAAGTTCATTCATATTAATGCCAGCGCCTGGTTGGACTAAGTTACCTGCTAATAAACCAACAACAATTGCTATAGTTGTAATAACTTCGAAATAAATAAGTGTTTTACCGCCAAGACGACCTAATTGTTTCATATCACCAGTTCCGGCAACACCTACAATGAGTGTCGAAATAATAATCGGTACAACGATCATCTTAATCAAGTTTAAGAAAATATCGCCTAAAGGCTGTAAATAAGTTTGTACGTTTGCATTGCCGTAGAACACTGCTCCGACGATAACACCAAGTACAAGACCGATTAAAATTTGCGCGGCTAAACTAATTTTAAACTTTTTCAAAATATAGTTCCCCCTAAAAAAATTAGATTCAGGACTAGCCTAAAATTAATTTTATTAGAGGGCTACAAAATCCGACAAAATCCGACTAATCTACTTTACTAATAATTTCAGAATATAAGACTTGAATGAATTTTTTAATATTTACTTTTGCTTTTCGCTGGTCATTATTTTCGATTTGCTGCATTAAATAGCGAATGTCTGTTAAGTCAAAATAGCGCGGTGTGTAGTATTCGAATTCGGAATTTGTATAATCGACAATCCCTAAATTCGCCAAGTTGATCATCGCTGCCAATATTGTACGGCGTACACGTTGTTCAATCGCTTTGCTTTCCTTCAAAATATCATCAGGCGTGTTTTTCGTGAGCATCGCCACACGTTCGTATACTTCCTTTAACGGCGGCAGGGGGGCGATTTTATGCTTTTCAATTAATAGCTGTTCAATAATTTTAATAATGTCCTCACTACCGACTTCGGCGACAATTCCCATATCATTCAAAATTGATTGAATATGCTCGCGCGTCGTTTTTTTCGTATGGGTTGCTTCGGAAATATCAAAGTTTGTTAATGATTGGCGAATGGCCTGCAGCGAGTTTTTTAATAAATATTGCTCTGCTGTACGTTTTAATACCATTTGCACTTCTATTTTATTAATAGGCTTATGGATAAAGAATTCAATGCCTTTTGAATAACCATCTGCAACCATTTCTTTATTGACGACTTGGGAAATCATAATAAATTGCCCTTTAAATCCGTTTTGCTGAAGGCGTTCGATCGTTTCAATCCCATCCAGCTTCGGCATCAATAAATCAATCAGCACAAATTCGGGCTGCATCATTAAAATTTGCGGGATGGCTTCGATGCCGTTCTTTGCCTCGCCAATAACAGTGCCTAGCTCACAGTCATTAATAATATTGCTCAGCATGACACGACTTGCACGGTCATCATCTACTATGAAATAACGCATTAATGAGTCTCCTTTCGTATGCTTTCTGTAGGGATCTGTACGATAAAGCAAGTCGATGTGTCACTTGTCACACGAATATCCCCATGCAAGTTTTCGACGATTGTCTTCGTATGGGAAAGACCGATTCCTGTAGAGGCATGCCCTTGCTCATTAAATTTTGATGTATAGCCTGCATCAAAAATAATCGGAATAAGCGCACCTTCAATTCCTACACCATTATCCTCGACGGTAAAGGTAGTCATGTCCTGATCAATCATGATACTCATTGTAATAAAGCCGTTTTTCTCAATTGCTTCAACGGCATTTGCCATTAAATTATTTAAAATGGCAAACAATGCGATATGCCTCTTTGTTTTAAAATCATCGGAACAAATTAATGTAAATGAAATTGATTTATTTAAATACTTAGCATAATTTTCATTCGCTTCCACAATAAAACTTAATAAATCGGATAATAAGAAATTCGATTGATAATTTCTGTTTGTGATTTTCGAAAGCCCTGCATAGATACGTTCATGATCTTTCTTTACTTCATGAATTTCTTGGGCAATATGCAAAGCTTCAGTAGCGAGCTGCTTCTCGGTGGGCTTTAACTTTTTGTAAAGCTGATAACTGTTTGCAGTAAGCTGTTCGATTTGGTTCATAGTTTTTTGAATATAGAGCGCTTCCACATATAGCTCTGAGTGAATAGTCATAAGCTGTTTTAATTGTTTTTTCTGCTCCGACATCGTAATTATACTGTAAATGCCAACGACAAAAAAACTGCGCAATAAACCAACTAATATAAATAATAAAAAGGAAATAAACGTTTCTTGTTCGGAAACAAGGAGGATTGCCGTTAAAATATGCTCAACCATATTGGAAATGATTTCAAATGCGGTCCCCCATAATCCGAGGATAAGCGGCTGCTTTTTTAATTCATCTAATGGGATTAGCTTAAAACATAGTGCAAAAACAGTATAAAAAGCCCCTGCCGGTAAATGTTCGATAACGTAAGTAATAAAGTTTTGACCATGAATGAAAAGATCCAATAACGACCGACCGATAATTACGATAAACGCCGTCAATAGCCCTGTTGAAACAATCGGTAATGGACGAATTAATAACGCAAAAAAGAAAATAATACTTCCTAACCCGAATCGAAAAGGTCCATCTTCAAAAGGAATAATTTTAATTTCGCCGCCTATAGCGGTCAACAAGCCAACAAGTAGCATAAACAGAAATAGTTTTGCTGTTTTTATACGAGGCTGAGTCGTCTCCAATTTTAATATACCGCCTTTAAATGCATGACTTAGTAATTAATTGTACAAGAAATGAATGGATAAATACAAAGGGAGCGCCCGGAAATTGAATTTCTGGACGCTCCCTCGGTGACGGGAATGGCGGGTATTTATACCAGCCATTATAGGGATAACACAATACAGTCAGTACTTATTCTAGAGAATTTTATATAAAAAAACCGCTAAATTATTTTAGCGGAATAATGTTCAAATAATGGAGGAGGTAGAGGGATTCGAACCCCCGCGCGGTGTTACCCGCCTGTCGGTTTTCAAGACCGATCCCTTCAGCCAGACTTGGGTATACCTCCAATAATATAAATCGTCTTTTCGACAAAAACTAATTTATCACAAAAATATTTATACGTCAATAAATTTCTTGGAAAAAATAGCGTGATTTTAGTATTGGCAAAAATTAATTAAGACATTTCATTGCATTTTTATGGCCTCCTTAGTATACTAATACTTGCCGTGCTAGATGGGGAGGTAGCGGTGCCCTGTAACTTGCAATCCGCTCTAGCAAGATTGAATTCCTTTTCTGAGGCTGTCCGTATTGTTTGGCCTGCCTTTTGCACGTAGTGTTGACGGTTGGGTCCTGCGCAATAAGTACCCATGAACCATGTCAGGTCCGGAAGGAAGCAGCATTAAGTGGTATCACTTATGTGCCGCGGGGTAGCCTAACCCGAGCTGGCGACAAGAGTAACGCTTATGTGCGGCAGTCGAAGAAAGGTGCACGGTATGAAATGATCATTCCAAACGCATCCATCGTATAATTGATGGATGCGTTTTTTATTTTTAAGGAAACTATAGATTTTGGCAATGTAGATAACTTCATAAAAAAGTGTTGTCCCCGTCCAGGCAAACCGCGCCAACTTTTCGCACCATTAGGCCCCACCACGCAAAAGAAGGGCACTGAAAATCCACTATCATTTTTAATAAGGGCTTCTCTTTTGGATTGGATTGGGCAAAATTCACATTTCCCGATAGAAATTCCGGCTTTTAATTAAATTAATAAGAAAAAATAACCGGAGATTTTCCGGTTATTTGCGCAATGTGGCTCTTTTTGAAGTAAATAAGAGGAATTTTTCCGGTTATCCAAAGAAAAATACTCCATTTTCATGTTTTTTAGGTCAATAGGCGGAATTTCTCCGCCTATTTCTTAAAGAGGCATTTAAACGGACCGCCCCCGTTAATAGAGGATCCCTCTTCATCCCAGTTGCGGAACTCTGCCTCTTTTTTAGCCATCTAGCCACTTCACTGAAAATATGCTTAGATTTCCTCGGGAATTTTCAGCTGGCGAATAAAATAGACAGACATATTAACTAAAGAAACGAGACTGGTAGTTGTACCCGTAAAAAACTGTTAATTGAAATGAAAGCCCAAAATTAAAAAGACAGATCTTCAGCACCCGCTGCAAAAGTGGTGGAACGTTTACTTTTGCGTCGGATCCTCCAATGTCTGTCAGAGTTGAACGGGCGGTTTAGCGCTTTTGTTCTTTTGAAAACAATATGTTTTTGCTTCACAGATTTTGAAAGCTGAAGTTAATTTATGTCCAGCCAAAAAACATATTGTTCATTTTATTTCAAAAGAGTTTCAAGTCACTTTATGCTATACTTAATTTATGAATTTTTATTTCGAAAGGAGAGGGAAAGGTTGACATATCAAGCATTTTATCGTGTTTATAGACCACAATCATTTCGGGAAATGTCGGGTCAGACACATGTAAAGAGAACCCTTCAAAATGCTCTCCTTGCAAGCAAGACTACACATGCATATTTATTTTCCGGTCCACGAGGGACAGGGAAGACGAGTACTGCAAAAATTTTTGCCAAAGCATTGAACTGTGAAAATGCCCCGGCAAATGAACCATGCAACGAATGCCCGACATGTTTAAGTATTACAGAAGGATCACATACAGATGTTATTGAGTTTGACGCCGCTTCAAATTCGAGAGTGGAGGAAATGCGCGATATTATCGAAAAGGTCCGTTTTGCCCCGGCTAATGCGCGCTTCAAAGTGTATATTATCGATGAGGTGCATATGCTTTCGACAAGTGCGTTTAATGCATTATTAAAAACGCTTGAAGAACCGCCTGAACATGCGGTGTTTATTTTGGCCACGACAGAGCCGCATAAATTGCCGGCGACCATTATATCCCGTTGTCAGCGATTTGATTTTAAACGGCTTTCTTCTA
Organism: Solibacillus silvestris; assembly: GCF_051967575.1. Classification (NCBI taxonomy): domain Bacteria; kingdom Bacillati; phylum Bacillota; class Bacilli; order Caryophanales; family Caryophanaceae; genus Solibacillus; species Solibacillus silvestris. The sequence continues at coordinate 3,004 of NZ_JBQCJW010000043.1, read as the reverse complement.
TAGATATAGTAGAGCGTATGAAAGTCGTATTGGAAGATATCGGCATGGGCTACGATGAGCAGGCACTAAAGGCGATTGCCCAAGCGGCAGCAGGTGGTATGCGTGATGCACTAAGCTTGCTGGATCAGGTTGTTTCATTTAGTAATGAGCATGTTCAATTGGAGGATGTACTTCTTGTAACAGGTTCCGTGAGCCAGGATGCATTTTACGATATTGCGATTTCGCTGCAGCAAAAGGAAGTGGCGCAAGTGCTGAGCAGTGTTGAAAGCTTAATAGCCGATGGGAAAGAGCCGCTTCGATTGGCGGAAGACTTCATTACATTTTTCCGTGATCTGCTCCTTTTAAAGACAGACGGTACATTGGAGGATTTGCTGGAATTTATTTCGCCGGAAGAAAAGTTTATAGCACTGGCAGAGCAATTCGATGCAAATGCACTTTATGGTTTTATTGATATTTTGGCTAAGACGCAACAAGAAATGCGCTTTTCGCATCACACGAAAATTTATTTGGAAACCGCGCTTCTAAAAATGGCGCAATACAAAGCTTCGCCACAAGGTACGGCTGCAGTGGATCCGGAAATTGAAGGGAAAGTAGCGTCACTTGAAAGTCGTTTAGGGCAACTGTCCCAACAGCTTCAAGGCGGGGGAGCACCCGCTCAGCAAAAAGAACAGCCTCGCCAACGTGTACGCCCGCAAGGCAATCAATACAATGCCCCGACAGGTCGTATTCAAGAAGTGCTAAAGTCGGCGACAAAGGCGGATTTACACAAAGTGAAATCGGCTTGGGCTATTAGTTTGTCGAGCCTGCAAAAATCGCATGCGGCTTTATTGGCGGATGCAGAGCCTGTTGCCGCAAATACAAGTGCTTTTGTGATAAAATTCAAGTATGATATACATTGTCAAATGGTAGCAGACAACAATGCGCTTGTTTCATTGTTTACACAGCGAATAGCTTCAGAAATCGGGATTCAATATGAGCTTCTATGTATCCCGGAGCCTGCGTGGATACGCTTACGGGAAAACTTTATTAAGGAAAATGGCTTAAATCAAAAAAAATCGACATCCGGTGAAGCAGATGCAGCGGAAGATTTGTTGGATGAACCATCTTTCATCGATGAAGTTCAAATGATGGAAGCACAAGACCCGCTTGTTACGGAAGCAGAGAAGCATTTTGGAAAAGACTTTGTTGATGTTGTCGAAGAATAATTGCACATTCAAAGGAGGAAATTAATATGCGTGGTATGGGTAATATGCAAGGTATGATGAAAAAAATGCAAAAGATGCAAAAAGAGATGATGGAAGCACAAGAGGCGTTAAATGCCGAGCACTTTGAAGGTACTGCTGGCGGCGGTATGGTGAAAGTTGTGATGAACGGCCAACGCCAAATGCTGGAATTGAATTTGGATGAGTCTGTAGTAGATCCGGAAGATATTGAAATGTTGCAGGACTTAATCGTTATTGCGACAAACGAAGCATTGAAAAAAGTAGAAGAAACTACAAATTCTACAATGGGCAAATTCACACAAGGAATGAACCTTCCTTTCTAATTTGATCGTGTAGAAATAAGAGCACATCTCACATTTTGGGATGTGCCTTTTTAAAGGAGGGGAACAGGATGCATTATCCGGAGCCAATATCTCGATTAATCGATAGTTTTATGAAATTACCAGGAATAGGTCCAAAAACAGCAGCTCGCTTAGCGTTCCACGTATTAACGATGAAAGAAGATACAGTATCGACATTCGCAAAAGCATTAGTTGATGCGAAGCGTAATTTACTATACTGCTCCCAATGTGGTCATATAACAGATATAGATCCTTGTCATATTTGTTCAGATAAACAGCGTGACGTTTCTACAATCTGCGTTGTGCAAGATCCAAAAGACGTCATTGCAATGGAAAAAATGCGTGATTATCAAGGTTTGTATCATGTATTGCATGGGGCCATTTCACCGATGGATGGCGTTGGACCAGAAGATATCAATGTTGCCTCATTGTTAGCGCGGCTGCATGATGAACGTGTACAAGAATTGATATTGGCAACAAACCCGACTATCGAAGGAGAAGCGACAGCGATGTATATTTCGCGACTTGTCAAACCATCCGGGATCCGAACAACACGTATTGCACATGGTCTACCAGTCGGCGGCGACTTGGAATATGCCGATGAAGTAACTTTATCAAAAGCGTTGGAAGGGCGACGCGAGTTATAAATCGGGAGGGAAAGCAATGCTATTTTCTCGTAAAGGGAAGCTCAAGAAAGAATTTGATGAAAAACTAGTTTCTTCTATTAAAGAGACGAAGGAAACTTTACAAAACGCGAAAGTTATCGAGGAATTAACCGACGATTATAATTTAGAAGTAATTGCTGAACGTAAAAGAGCCGAGAGCATTCATTTCTACCTATATAAAGAAGCACGAGTGCGTCGTGTGCTAATTAAATAATCATTTAGAAATAAGAAACCGATCAGATGCATATGTTACCACTAAATAAAAAAAGGATGGTGCTATGCGATACATAGTTTTAACTATGGTCTGCTTTGTTGTCTTATTTCTTTTTTTCCTGAATAAAAAAAGCAGGGGAAAAGCGTGGGAATATTTTGCGTGGTTTTGGTTTAAAATTGCTGTTGTCGTCGTTGTATTATTTATGGGGAACTTAATTATAGGGGCTGCTGGTTTTCTTTTTTATGTGCCTATTAACTTATTCTCAGTACTTACAATAGTGATTTTAGGTCTTCCTGGGATGATATGTGTAAGTTTATTAATATTAATCAAATAAATTTAATAAAAGCATTGCATTGTGAATGATATCGTGATATATTATTAGAAGTCGCAACGACGACAACTTAACTTTAAAAAACATTCAAATAAATTGTTGACATAACACTTTAAGAATGATAAGATATAAAAGTTGTCATTTGAGACGGCACAATGAACCTTGAAAACTGAACAAGCAACGTTAATGAAACAAGCTTCTTAAATGAAGCAAACAATAGATATCAGCTT
>NZ_JBQCJW010000042.1:0-25990 GCF_051967575.1 Solibacillus silvestris | reverse complement strand
TGTGGAACAATCCGTTCGGGATGTTGCCCCAAGAAAAAACTTAGGCAGAATGTGTCCGAAAATTTGACGTAGATCCATGGTGTTGGGATATAATTAATGTTACCAAACGCGGTTAGGGGATGTTATAAGGATGACTTTTGAAACTTTTATAATTGAATTAATGTAAATATAGTAATGACTTATTGTAGGGAGGGGTTTATTGTTTTTATTTATTATTTTTTATTTAGTTTAGGTGTGTTATTTGTTATAGGCAGTGTGATTTTTTTTATTCGTATGTATAGAAAGAAAGAAATTAAATTTTGGTCAACGATTAAAATGCTGAGCGGTTTTCTAATGGGACTCCTCATTTTATGGATGACTGTTCCAAGTTTAAAATATGTAATAACGAAAGACTTTGATGTTGTTAATGGACAATGCACGATAGAAATATCTTCATCTGGTCGTTCTTCTGATTTGACTTTCAATATGCTTCAAAAAGACGAACGATTTAATTTCAATGAGATTCCTGAACTCGATGCTTATGGCAAATCAATTCCTTATTACTGTGAGGTTACGGTGACCAAAGACCGTATGTGGACAATGGATTATAAAATTTATGATATAAAAACAGGAAAGCTTATCGATTCACACACAAGTGAGTAGCTTATTCTTTGAAAAAATATGAAGAATAAATATACATATGTAGTTGAAAATGCACCCAAATCTCGCTTTGGGAATGTTTATCAATACATAGTTATGTTATGTTTGTTAAAAATTAGATTAAATTTGGAGGTTACAATGTTTTTTATTTCTATGGCTGTATATGGAACACCTATTTTAGCAATCATTTTTTGTTTAAACTTAGCAATTATCATTGATAAGTCACGTCACGATAAAGATTTCAAATTTAACGTCTATTTAATGACAGGAGCATTTACGATTATGGTATCTTGCATAACGATTGCTCTACTAACCGTTCTAGATGGTGCTTAATTTATTTATACATAAGAAACTCAATTAACGTTCCCAAATGAAACTTTGGTAACAAACTGCCTCATTCAATAGAATGGGGTGTTTAAATTTTAGGAGGTCATTTAAACGACGCTTTAGGCATGTTTTAAAGGTATTTTAAATAACAAATCGAATATAGATTAAAACAGCTATTATCGGGGGTGTCGTATGAAAAAATGGGTATTCTTAATAATCTTTTTTGTTTTAGGAGTGGCATTGTTTTTGACTTGGACTGAACAAAATAAAACGAATTACATAGGAGGAATATTAAATAGCATACCATCAGTTGATTTAATCATCGTAAAAGATAGCGCAACAGATAATCAAATATTTGAGTATACCCAGAACGATGATTTTTTTAAAGATATGGTTAATATATATGACCACTTTTTTGTTGAATTAAATAAATCTGAAAAAAATTTATTAAATAAGGAACCCACATATGTTATCGAGTATTTAAAGGATAATACAATACAATATAAAGTGAATATATACAAAGTAGAAGTTGATGCAGATGTTTTCGTTGATAAGAGCTCTACCACAGAAATTAGACAAACTGATTATATCTTTTCTCCTGAAAATACGGACCATAGTTATGTTTTTATAACAGAGAAATATCATAATTTATTGGGTTTGAACGATGGGTTAAAACAGATTATGAATGAGATTTCAAACTTGTAGTATTCATAACAATACAAAATAAAGTTCCCAAATCAAAGTTTGGGGTCAACAGAAAAATCGGTAAACGTTGTTGTAGCAGCGTTTACCGATTTTTTATTGGAATATTGTTTATACGAGATTTTATGCAAGTGAATAAAACGTTAATAAAGCAGCTTTTATACTTGCTAGGCATGATCTTTAATTTGCATAAAACTTGTATAGCAATTCTTTTATCAGTATAAATCTGTATCTTCTCTAACACTCTCCCAAGAAAAACATTGCTCTACAATATGGCGCTATAACGGAAAAACTTCATCTTCATATTGAAGATTTGCGCCCGATAATTAACTAACTACTAACCGTGCAATGTGAATGCGCTTTAATCTACATCATCCAATGTCAATTCCTGGTCTGGAGTAAAACTGACATACTCATAAATTTCTTCTCCATTCACTGCACTTCGATAACCCGTCTCTGTTAGATAATAATCAATCGACGCCTTATTCAACAGATCCTGCATGGTCTTGCATTGCTGCAGCATTTGTTCTTTTGTCAGTTCCCCTTTTTCTATTTCCAGCATAATGAGCATCGGCTTGGGTGTTTTGAACTGCGGTGTCCATGCCTCAGCAGCATTGTTGTATACCTCCACATTAGTAGCCACCGAATCGACTTGCGGCACTTTTCCCTGAAGCAGCGTTAAAATATACTGTTCTGCCTCCGCGTTTAACTTTCGGGAAGCCTCTTTGTCTATGTTGGCTTCATGAATCGTATCGCTAAAAACCTCATATGGTTCAAAAGCGGAGACATAAAATGAATAGGTAGTTTCAACTGCGATCGAGTCCTTTTTCACCACTTCAAAACGATACGTGCCATCCGTCCACCCATACCCTACCGACCGCTTAATCTCATAGTCCATATTTGGATATGTTTGCTGCAGAAATGTTTTCAGGCTCTCCTTTGCTTTGTATTTATCCATTGTATTTCCGCTCATTTGCAGGTAAGCGATTACGAGAGCAGCAACTAATAAAACAGCAAATCCGCTGTATAGTATTTTCTTTTTCATCAATCATTTTCCTCTCTTATTTTAAGAATGCAAAAACCGATCATAATTCCAATAAAGGTAAATATTAAATGAATAATTAAAGTTGTAAGTATGATGGAAAGGGCTTCCGAAAAACTTTGAGCATAAAACTTACCGAACCAGTCCGTCATATACAGCAGACAGTTCCATATGAAATTCGGTATGCCCGCAAGCAGGACCGCAATAACAATTGAACGGTAAAACAGATAAGTAACGGCGCCCAATAAAGCATAGGTCAAGATAAAGCCACTATTATCATTCATAATCGTCGTACTCATCGCTAATATAAAGGCAATGGCGACAAAGAAAATCTGTATGGTCGTTAACTTCAGCGTGATTTTCCGAATCATATTTTTAGAGCCCCCGCTATGTGCTGCTTCGACAGGCAGCGGAATTTGAGACTGTTCTGCAATCTGGCGGCACTCTTGGCAACTTTTCAAGTGTTCCTCGACAAACAGTGCTGTCTCTCGCTGAAGCAAATCTTCTTCATATAAAGGTAAAAGGTCTTGTATAATCGGACATTCTTTATTCATAAAGTCACCTCCATTAATTTTTGGATCTTTAATTTCAGCCGGTGAAACGTCACCCGTGCATAGTTTTCTGACTTGCCGATCAAAAGACCAATTTCCGCAAAACTCAGTTCTCCATAAATGCGCAGCAATACGATTTCCCTTGAGGCATCATCCAGTTTCGAAATATGGTGTAAAAGGATTCTTGTGTCTTCATGGATTTCGGCTAACTCTTCCAGTGAATGGATGTCAGTCTCCGGAAGAGTTGCGAGTTTTTGCATTAAGCTATGCTGATACTTATTTTTCCGGTAATATTTTCTTAATAAATTCGTCGCAATCGAGAATACCCAAGTCGACAAAGTGGAGTTTCCATTAAAAGAGCCGATGCTTTTACATGCCTCATAAAAGGTATCGTGGCAAAGATCTTGAGCCGTCATCCGATTACCTGTCCTGGAATAAAAAAACGCATAGAGCTTCGGATGGATTTCTTCATATTGTTCCTCAAGCTTATTCATAGCTGCCCTCACTTTCATGTTGTTCGTAGTATTAATACCGCGGCCTTCTATTTCGTTACAAACTTTTTAAAATTTACTTTTCATCGGGTATTCCCTATTTTGTGATTCCTGATTACTGTCGGAGGTAAGACCCCCTAAAACCGCAAAAAAGAGAACCCCGGTTTAGTGCCGAAATCCTCTTTTCCTATTCCGCTCGTCTAACAATATCCGTATCCACGAACCTTTAGGCTATTGTTTGCCATTACATCATTTCTTATATGGTACATATGCTAAATTATTTCGGATGCTGCTTCGAATAAATCTAAAAGAGCTATGCTTATCCTATATATTGAAGGATAGGCGTAGCTCTTTGTATATGTTATCTATTTATTTAACGGTATTAATGGAGCATGATCGAGCCGCCATCAACCATCAATGTTTGACCTGTTATATATTTAGAGTCTTCTGAAGCTAAAAAGACAGCAGCACGTCCGATATCCTGCTCCGGATCACCGAATTTACCCATCGGAATACCTGCAAGTACCCCTTGATAATATTCCGGCTGTGCTTTTGCCCATGCTTGTACACCTTCTGAATTGGCGATTGGTGAGATCAGGTTCGCTGTAATGCCATCCGCACCAAATTCATTTGCAACAACGCGCGTAATACCGCGAATCGCTTCTTTCGCTGCTGCATAGGCAGCTTGTGTTTTATGTCCTTTTAACCCGGCACCTGACGCAAAATTAATGATATTACCACGAGTTTTCTTTAAATGTGGAATCGCTGCCTGCATTAAATACCATGTAGGGTAGAAGCCTGTATCCATTGACAATGCCAAATGTTCTGGTGTTGTTTCAAGGAATGGTACTTGTTTAGAAGCGTGTGCATTATTCACTAACACATCTAAACGGCCATATTTCTCGACAACTTGTTCCACTACATTTTTTAGTTGATCATGCTTTGTTAAATTAAATTCAATAAAGCTGGATTGCGGTGAATATTGCTGTAAATCCGCCAATACGTTTGCGCCGGCTTCCGGATTTAGATCAACTGCCACAACAATTGCTCCCTCTTTTGCCATTGCACGCCCTATACCAGCACCAATCCCGCCAGCACCACCTGTAATGATCACTACCTTGTCTTTTAATTTCAACTAAATTTCTCCTTTTCAGAAAAATCACAAATATAACGTGATTGTTCCTAGTATCGTTAATCAGTTTTGTTATTAACAATTTAAATATACAACTACATCATTTATGAAGCAAATTTTTAAGCGCACTCGTTTCAATCCCAATGCTGAAAATAGATACAACCATTATCAAGAAAGCTACCTTATTTAATGAAGAAAACACAAGCTGTCTACAAAATTGGGTTCAGTTCATTAACTAATAAACGGCTTCTTCTAAACGTCCTGTGCGATATAATTGATTAATCGATTATAATCGATTATTATTTATCTATACAAATAATCGGTAGAGGTGAGCAAGATGAAAATGAAAGAATCACCGACATTAGAATTCAAGCGAGAATTAACTGATGCCATTAAACGTGAAATTATTGCCTTTGCAAATACACAAGGTGGCGAACTGTATATTGGCGTTGACGATGATGGGACAGTTATCGGGCTTGAAAACGCAGACAAAGTGCTTGAATCTGCTTCAAGTATGCTGCATGACAGTATTCAACCCGATATATTAGTGCATATATTTTTAGAAATTGTTGAATTTGAAAGTAAAGAGGTTGTGAAAATCAGTGTATCAAGAGGTACGCGTCGCCCATACCATTTAAAAGCAAAAGGTATGAAACCTTCTGGCGTATTTATTCGATATGGTACATCTGTTACGAATGCATCTGAGGAAAATATTCGTCAAATGATTATTGAATCAGACGGTACGAATTACGAAACAATGCGTAGCTTACATCAAGAACTTACTTTCACTGAAGCCGAGGCGATTTTCAAAGATCAAAATTTGAAATTTGGACCAGAGCAAATGCGTACATTAGGACTTGTAACTGAAGATGGGTATTTTACAAACTTAGGTTTACTTTTTTCTGATCAGTGCGAGCATACAATTAAATGTGCACGTTACTTAGGAAACGACAAATTGGAATTCCAAGATCGTAAAGAATTCAGCGGTTCAATTTTATCGCAAGTAGAGGCTGCTTACGAGTATTTATCGTTAAATAATGCGAAGTCCGCGCATTTTGAGGGATTGAAACGAATCGAAATTGAAAGCTATCCAAGCTATGCGTTACGTGAAGCTCTAGTCAATGCGATTACACACCGTGATTACAGCTTCAGCGGCAGCATCCTCATTCACCTTTTCCAAGAACGATTAGAGCTCGTTTCTGTAGGAGGTTTAGTAAAAGGATTAACGGTTGAGGATATTGAATTAGGGATTTCACAAAGCCGCAATCCAAAGCTGGCAAATGTTCTTTATCGTCTAAAATGGATTGAAAGTTACGGCACTGGCTTACAGCGTATTAAAGAGAGCTACAAACAAAGTGCAGTGGCTCCATACTGGACAGTTGGACCAAACGCGTTCGTCGTTACCCTTCCAAAAACTGTACTCCCTACACCTCATGAAGACAATGAAGCAATAACGGATTGGCTAGCACAAAATCAAGAATTTACTACCAGGGAGTTAGAAACTTATCTAAATAAAAGTAAAGCAACTGTGCGAAAAATTATTGAAGAGTTATTACACAGTGGACAAATTATCCGTGTGGGCAGCGGCCCGCAAACAAGGTATCAGATTATTCAGCGACAGAATTAATTACATTCTAAAAAGTGTCACAAACGTTTTACATCAACGTTTGTGACACGTAATTCATGTATGGAGACGTCGTGAAAAAGATGGTTTATGAAATTGATTCAACTAAACAACTTCATCATTTATGAGGCAAATTTTAAAGCGCACTTAGCTTTTGATTAGATTAAACTATAAATAATCTCTCCACTTTCCGCATTAATCCCTTTTATAAAAGCACCGTCCGTCATCTGAATACGGTAAATAAGGCGCATCTCGCACTCATCCTGCTCTGTTTTTCCGTACACCCTATCCCACTCCAGTTGAACTTTTAAGTCTTTTAGCGGCAGCATTTCTTTTATAGGCTTAATCGCTTTTGGCTCAAACTTCTCGATAGATTCAACCGCTATATTCGCTGCTGAGAACATCAGAATAGCGCCTGTTTTTTTACAAATATTCATATGGAAAAACTCATTTTCAACGAAAAAACCATCCTTGTGCACTACAAATCGGAAAAAGGCGCGGTTTTCCTCTATCTCATCTTCGTCTTTCACTTCAATCTGTAAATACGGTGTATACTCCGGATAATACGTTTGAATAAACTGCGCGGCAATTTGTAAACATTCCTCTTCAGAAAGCTTCGCCTCGCCTTCAATTTCAGCGAACCAAATGAAACTATCCAAGCGCTTCGTACGTTTATCCACTTTTGCTTTTATCCGATTTTCAAATTTACTTTTCATGTAATGATCGTATGTTTTCCCTTCAGAATCTTGCCAGCCTTTAGGACGCCAATTAAGCTCTTCATACGTTTCATCCATGCACATTCTTACTTCTTCATATTGCTCCCATTCCTCATTAATACCGATGATTTCTTCAATTTTGATCTTTTTCGGCAGCGCTTCAACTTTTGGAAACGGCTCATAGCTTGGCGTTGACTCATCGTCGAAATCAAGTAACGGTTTGCCTGTCACCGCATCATAGGCCTGCGTTAATCGCTCTGACTCATAGATTGCATATATACCTGACTCTTGAACGGTATCATACTTTTTATTAAAGCTTGCAGCACCAAGCAACCAATCACCTTCGTACAATGTATTTAAAATACGCTCCGTTGGATAAAGTTTCTTTGGCATTTCTGGGGGATTTTCCATATAGCCTGTATAAGTGAACTGAATGATTTCACCTGGATCGGTGACTTCAATACGACAATAAAAACCGTCTAACGGAAAACCGCTAACAACTTGCCCATACTTAAAGCTTGTACTCGACTCCTTTTTATGTTGTTCTATTAATGTATAATACGAAAGTGCTTCCGGGTATTGCTCCCGTAGCTGCCGCTGAGCAATTTCAAGCTTCCTCTCTTCAGTAATTGGTGGTCCTTCTTTTACGGGAGGTTTCGCAAAATCATCAAGCCGGCCTTTTTCATCTAAACGCATAAAAACCACTTCATCCTTGCTTTGCCCTTTCCACATGTACGAAGAGATTCCATCTTCCAGATAATTTTCAAGTTCTAGCTCATAGTGTGTAGGTATATTTCCATATTGCTTTGCCAAGTCCAGTAACTGTTCTTTTAACATGCGTTTTACATCCTTTTGTTGTAATGGCTTTCGCATCGTTTCCTCTAGCTTCAGGCGTATCGCTTTTCTGCCGCGGTGCAGATGCATTTTAATTGTGTTGCTCGGCTTCCCTAGCATTTCCGCGATTTCAAACACTTTAAAATCATAAAAATAATGCAATACAATTGCCAGTTGATAGTCTTTTTTCAAGCTTTCAATTGCGTTATGCAGCTCGCTGTAATCCTCGCTGTTTTCCTGGTCCAGTAACAGAAGTTGTTCCATGATTTCTGCCTCTGACAACTCCGTGCGCTTCTTCTTTTTCATTGCAGAAAAGCTTTCACGCATCAATATTTTGTATAGCCATGTCGCAAAATATTTCGGATCTTTCAGCTGAGCCAGTGCACCGAACGCTTTTATAAACGTTTCTTGCACAATATCTTCTGCATCCTGCTTATTTTTCATATAGGTATATGCTTTAGCGAGTAATCTAGGCTTGTGCATCGTCATTATGTGCCGGATTGCAATTTCATTGCCAGCAAGCGCTTGTTGTATGTACTGATCCATTGCCTTCCCTCCTACTAACTTAGAGTTCGGTTTTACTGTAAAGGTTTCATTTTGTAAAATCTTTTTTAAGCACATCACTAATAATTAAAAGCTAAAAAGAGCCATCACGATAATTAACAAAGATGCGAGCATAAAAAACATTCCCCAACTATTTTTACCTTTCGTTTTAAATTCATCTATTCCAATAATTGCAATAAAAATACCAAGTAGTAAATATGATATTGGACCATACGAAAAATCTTTTGTACTTAAGCCATACACTGATATTCCCATTACAACTAAAGCAATGATTATTTTAATAATTTTCAATTCAATTCCCCCTTAAATTATTCACTAATCTGTCTCGTTTGTTCGAGCATGTTATTTCATAATTTTTCATATCCCTGCATTTGATATTGTGCGAACATTTAGCACCAGGACCGAAATCCTCTCTTCCTATTACTCTAAAAAAGGGACATGTTTATCGACATGCAAAAGCTTTTCCCGCAAACGCTGGATGTCTTTCATTGGGGACAAGCCAAACTTGCGGCTGTATTCCCGGCTGAAATGGGATGGACTTTCATAGCCTACCTGGAATGCCGCTTCAGCCGCTTCCATGCTTTCAGTTAAAAGCAATCGGCGCGCTTCCTGTAGTCGAAGCTGTTTTTGGTACTGGATGGGGCTCAAACCCGTGATTTCCTTGAAATGGCTATAAAAGGAGGACGCACTCATTCGCGCCTCTTTTGCTAAGTCTTCCACCTTTAAGGGCTGGGCGAATTCACGATTCAATAACCCAATTACCTTTGCGATGCGTTGGGCCTGACTCCCTACAAGAGCAAAGTGCTTTAAAGAATGGTTCTCATCATTCTGTAGAATCCGGTAAATAATCTCCCGTGTAATATTTGCGGCAAGTACTGGTATATCCTGTGGAGTCTCCAGCAGTCGTATAAGCCGCAATACCGCTTCCAGAAGCGAATCATTAATATGACTGATGACGAGCCCGCGTCCTGTGGAATCATCAGAAATCGCTTCACTTGATGATTGAACGACTTCGAAAATCTGCTGCATATCAAGCTGCAAACTTACACATAAATACGGTTTTTCAGGTGAAGCCATCACAACCTGCCCTGTGATCGGCAAATGAACAGACGCTGTCAAATAACTGGCCGAATCATACTGATAGCTATCTTCACCGAGCATGACCAATTTTGTTCCCTGAGCCACAACGCATAAAGAAGGCTCATAAACCGAGTAAACTGGCTCAGAAATCCGGGAAGTACGAACAAATCGTAAGCCGGGTATAGCTGTTTCATACGTTCCATCCATCGTTGCATTACTCTCAATCAATGTTGCTAACTCTTTAATTTGCTCCATAGGGCAGTTCCTCCATTTTTTTGCAGTAGCACTTAAGGATTCTTTATTCACCATACTATATTTTATTGGAGTATTAGGCAATTATTGTATAATTACCGACTACCTCCCCTTTGCCCCAAAGGTTCATAATGAATTTATGGTCAGACACTTCAATCGGGGGGAAAGAATTGATTAATCAGCTAATATGGGCACTTTCGCTCACTCTATTTACATTTCAGTCCTGCCCAAATCCGGGTGCCATCCATTGTTTAATTGTGAAAGGAGATTATGAAATGACAACAGAATATGTAAATTCTCATCCCTATGTGGGCATGTGGGTTACCGCAGACGGCTATATTCGACACGAGCTGCTACCGAACGGGCGATACGATGAGGCCCGTGGAAACCGCAAAAGCGCCTATCAAGGCAGCTATACCATCGAAGGCAACCATATCGAATATGTCGATGATACAGGCTTTACAGCTGATGGTGATTTTATCGACGGTGTGCTTTATCATGCCGGCATGGTGCTTTATTTGGAAGAAGAGCGTGAAGGGAGCAAGGAATAATGTCTATACTTAATGGAAAAGTAGTGGTGATTACGGGAGCAAGCAGCGGAATTGGTGAAGCAACAGCTCGACTGCTCGCAAGCTTAGGAGTTCATGTGGTCATCGGGGCAAGACGTACAGAAAGACTGGAGGCATTGGCATCTGACATTCAGTCGGATGGCGGTTCTGTAGTCGTTCAGCAGCTTGATGTAACCGAACTGACACAGATGGAGGCGATTATGGAAGTAGCGCAAAGTCGTTTCGGACGAGTGGACGCTGTTATTAACAATGCCGGTGTGATGCCCCTCTCTTCAATGGAAGCATTGAAGATCGAGGAATGGAACCGAATGATTGATGTCAATATTCGAGGTGTTCTTCATGGCATTGCCACAGGTCTTCCACTCATGAAAAAACAAGGCTTCGGACATTTTATCAATATCGCTTCCATCGGTGCCTACGAAGTAACCCCGACAGCAGCTGTCTACTGCGCAACCAAGTATGCCGTACGTGCCATAACAGACGGTTTGCGGCAAGAGACAGCAGGGCAAGGCATCCGTGTGACCCTTGTATCGCCGGGCGTAACGGAATCAGAACTGGCTGAGAGCATTACTGATCACGAGGCAAAGGAAATGATGAAGGAATACCGACGTACCACACTGCCAGCCATGACGATTGCTCGTGCGATTGTCTATGCACTGGAACAGCCGGAGTATGTCGATGTAAGCGAACTGGTCATTAAACCCGCCATGTAGATGCAACAAAAAGAAATATATATACCCTCATATCCCATTCAGTGCGGGACTTGAGGGTATTTTGGTGCGTTTGTCAGGTGTTTATATTGCATACGAAAGGAATTCGCCTTTTACCGTTTTCTCCTGTTCACTGCACCCTACTATTGTAACCAGACAGAATAAGATACTTATACTTAATAAAACTTTTTTCATAATAATCTCTCCTCCCTTCGACAATCATTTTACCGTAAAAATCCATATCCCTGACCTAAACTAAGGAGGATCAGCTGAGAACCTGATTCTTCAGCTGGTACTGCGGGGTTTTATTAGAAAAGTTTGGGCGAGTATTAGAAGAATTGCCTGGGTTATTAGAATTTTATCGGGGTTTATTAGAAAATCTCGGGTTGCTGGACTTTTTTTCCGTGGAAAGCGCTATTTGTTAAGTTGCGCGGAGGTTGTATCTGATTTTATTAGAAGAGCTGGCGGACTTATTAGAAGATTTGCATCGGATATTAGAACATCGGCGGCGTTTATTAGCAGATATCGGGAGCTTATTAGAAGAACTGAGGATTATATTAGAAAATCTCACTTTTATTAGAAGATATTTCGGGATATTAGAACATTGGCGCAATTTATTAGAAAATCCCGGGCTGCTGGATACTTTTCGGAAAGCTTGCCTGTCCTGCGGGGTTTCTGTTTGCGCAACCGGTGCATGAATTACACATGGCTCACTTCGATTATCTTTAGTGGTCTTTTCAATTGAAAAGGACGGCAGCTTTATAGATTGCATTTCTTCCTCAAAAAATTTGTTGCGCTCTATTGCTTCCACCGTAGCTTCACTCGGATGAAAATGGATTTAACTTTAAAATTTACAGTCTTTGAATATATCTTATCTGATTCTCCATTAATGATTTCCAATTTTCCAATCGATTCTAAGTCGGTCACTTTTTGTAGGTGGTCTGAAAATAACGTATCATTGACAGCACGCAGACTTTCGGTTTCATTGAGTTGTGCGAATACGAATAATTTCACAAAGTAGAAAAGTGTAGGTCCTACGTGCAATGACGAAACAGTATTTCAACTTGGAATTCAATCATGGGCGCTTGTAAACTTGGATAATTGGTTAAACTAAATTTTGCATTATCAATTTCTATCCATCCTATTTGTTCAGTACCTTCTATTTCTCCAACAAAGCGGTAATCTACGATATACAAAAGAGCACCGTCGTCAAATTCAGCAGCCATCCAAACGTTGGCTTCTTTCCTTGGATCAATTCCAAACTGCCTAAAATATTCTTGAATTGCCGATGATGTACAAGTAATGGCTTTTATATAATAATAACAATCAGCACATCCACAATGCGCTTCATCTGACACGAGTGGAAGTGGTTCATATAATTCTTTTGTTCGATCAACATCCACTCTAACATTATAACCATTAATATTCAGGTAATTTATTATCACTTTCCCCTCCCGCATTCCAAAAAGTACTAGGTGCAAAAAACAACACGAACTGGTTGCTGCACTTAGTACTTTTCGTTTCTGTGGCAGTGTTTACCACACTAAATACTCATAAAAATTGGACGGATATCGAATTTCTGAAGGATGACAATTATGCTCTATCGCCGCTTCAATTATTTGCTTTTGCTGGCGCTCATAATCTGGCGTTAACTGACATGTACGCTTGGCAAAAATATTAAACTTCTTTTTACGCTCCGCAAGCTCCATCTCGTGCCACTCACTATTTAAGTAATCAATATATTGAGTAAATAAAATTTTCTCTACACTATTTTCAGCAATCCACTTTTTAAAGCTCGTAAACTGCCTTGGCGTAACCGTTTCTTCCACCAGCTTAAAAATAACGGACTGCAAAATACGTGCCTGCGCAATATTTGAATCCCAAGCAGTAGCTTTGCGCGCTTTCTGATAATCACGGATGAATGATTCTAATGAAAAGACAACATAAAGCATTTCGGGCCAAAGCGTTTCAAATGAAAGGTATAAATTTTGCTTCGGTCCTACGAGTGATAAAAAGGCTAATTGTTCGTCATCAAATCCGTGTTCTTTATAAGCTGCATTACGGTGCCCCATAAATGTATGTCTAATATCATAGCAAACGCCTAAAATGCGGATTGCCGGTCCATCTTCCACATAATCTCCTGCATCACCAACAATCATATGCAGCGAATCGTATAGCATTCGAAAATCTTCCGGATCCCCCGAAAGTAAAACACCTGTCATATTTGGTGTATGTGTTGCCACTAGCATCAATCTTGCCCCCTAAATTTTCCTTTATTATACATGAGGCACAGCCGCTTTGCTTCCAAATAATCTTCTTCCTAATTAAGCGTTTTGATCGCTATATAGAACGCACTACTGAAGCCGCGGCAATTTTCAGAGAACAGACGCTTTCCCCGGCGAAGGAGAAAGCGTTTTTTATTTTTTTCGTAACGAACGCTATTTTTGCTGCGAACCTTAAAATAATTTAAGCTGTTCGATTTGTACCGTTTCCTCGGCATCTTCGTTATGATCGCGGAAGAAAGCTTGGTGCATCGTTTTTTTTGTTTCCATCACGAGCTTGTCCGTTCCTACAGCAGAGCGTAAACGACAGCTATACACGACTGGGAAGTAATCGTGTAAAAACTTCCCTTCCACATGTGCCGTTAGCGCGATAATTTGGAAGCCTAATTGTTTTGCGATGAAAAATACCGGACTTAATACATGATCGCTGGACGCTTTACCGAACGGGTTATCCAAAATAACTGTCCGGGATTTTTGCTTCGATGCAATTAATTGACGTTTTTCAGCAACGTAATTAAGCACCCCTAAAAATAGCGCCATATTTTTGCTCCATTTTTCACCGCCCGACCAAGCATTTGAACGGCTCCACGTCTCATACTTGGATGAAATGCGATTGTCGTTCATTACTTTGCGACAGGCTACGCGCCATTCTTTATGCTGCGTAATGTAGCGTAGTAATTGAACAGTACTTAGCCATTCCTCGAGCTGCTTGCGACTCTTTTGCTTGCCTTCTTGCTCGTCGACTGTACGGCTTTCGAGCTGCTCAAGCTGTTCGATAATCCATTCCACACGTGTGCGAATTTGAGCAAGTCCTTCCTCGTCCGTCCATTCCGGAATCGTAAAACGATAAATCGGCATATCTTCACCGTCAACAGAAACTTTTGTTTTACGAGGAATATGCTTTAATTCATCCACTACTTTTCGTAAATGAATGTGTACGCGTTGTACGAACTGCACTAAATCTTCATCATGCTTTTTAATATCTTTTTCTGCATATTGGCGACTGATGTGAATCGTCTTTTCCATTTCCTGCTGATGCTTCAGAAGGTCGTTGTACTGATGTTTTACTTTCACCCCATCAATAATCGTATTGCGGAGGCGTACTTCTGATACGTTTTGCTGACAATGTTGAATGAATCGGCCTTTACTGTCTGCTACTATTTTTTGTTGTCGTTCGATTGATTTTTTGCAGCTTGCTAATTGTTTTGTCGTTCGTTCGATAAAATGCTGCTGGCGATACCCGAAATCATTTTCCTCCTCAGCCGTTAAGCTCATCGGGGTAATTAACTCTGTTAAAAAGCCATTTTCTGCGTTTAAAATTTGTAATTTCTGCGCTAGTTTTTCTGCTTGCTCTTTTTCTTTCAGTAAAGAGCTTTTCGTTTTTGAAAGCTGATTTTGCTGTAGCTGTAAACGTTTTGCTTCTTCCTCGAGCTGGTATTGAACAGTCGGTAATGGGACATCAAATTGAATACACTGATCGAGCTCCTCGCGCTTTTTCAGTAATGCACCCTCATGCTTATCTTTTTGTTCTTTCGCTTGCTCGCGCTTTTTCGCAACGATCATCCTATCCTCACGTAAGCGTTTATTCGCTGCCGGCAATTGCTCAAGCTGACGTTCATAGTCTAGCGGCAGTACAAATTGCTCGTCTAACGCGTCATATTCAGTTTCAATATGTTTCATTTCTTTTTCGTGTTGCTGAATATACTTTTGCTGCTGTGCAATTTGCTTTTCCAATTGCTGACGACTTGAAATAATACCGTTTATTTGGTTGTCGATCTGACCGTATTGCTGCGCTAAAACGTCGTAGCTCTCGTCTGTAAATTTCGGTGTATAGCCTTCGACCTGCTTATATAAATGCCGCGTTGCAATGAGCACGTTATAATCTCGTTCCACCCCATGAGTGCGATCTTTCAGCGCTGCTAAGTCATTTACTAACGTTTCTTGCTCTTTGCCGGCTTGTGTAAATTGTTTATTCTCCGCATCAAGCTTTTGTTGCTCCAGCACTAACTGCCGCTGTAGCTGATGTAATTCCTTTAAAAGCTTGTCGTACTTTAATAGCTTATCAATTTTATCATCGTAATATTTTTTTAATTGGCTTTGTGTGCTAATCTTATTGGCTAAGTTTCTTACCTGTTCATCCGTGCCCGCAACTGATTTTGTTAAAGCCCCTTTCTCATGCTTCACTTCATACGTTTTACTTTGCACCGTTTTTAGTTGCTCCTGTAATCGCTGAAAATGAGCTTGCGGATATTGGGCATAGAAATCTTGCAATTGGCTGAGCAATGCTTTTAAATTTGAGCGCTGTTCGTCCGCATTCTCGCGCTCTTTTTTAATATTTCCCGCGATATTGGCCGCTTGCTGTTGCCATTGTTTAAATGCTTCTGCGTGACCGAGTTCCTGCCATAATGCTGGCTGTAAAAGCTCTGTCGTTGGCTCTGGCTTGCCTTGGCCAATCGCAACGACTTGCGGTAATGTCCAAATTTGAATCGGATATGTTAAATATTTTGCTGCATCCAATACGAGTTGCTCAAGCTTCGGCTTTTCTTCCTCCGTCGTAATGAGTGTGATTGCTAACAACGCTGTGTCAAATTGAAGCTGATCATCCCCTAACGCATAATCGATTGCCGTTTCCAAGTAGCTAAAGCGCTGACTCCAAACAGGGATTTTCTTCGCAATATACGGGTCCGCAAAAAATGTTTGCTGCTGTCCGTAATCATCTACATGACGAAGAGCAAGTCGTTCCTCGTATAGCTTCTCTGCGTATAATTGCCGCTTTTTTTCAAATGCCTGCGATAAATCATGTAATAATGTTGCTTCTTTTAAATAAAGCGATGTTTTTTCAGAAACGCGCGGGAGAACTGTCGACAATTGTGCAACTAGCTTTTGTTCAACTGCTTCAATCGCTTCAATTTTTTCGGCCATTTTCGTTTCTTCTGTATTTAATTGCAGGAGCTCACTACGTAGTGCTTCTAATCGCTGTTCATGTTGCTGCTTCGTAAGCTCGAGCTGCTTTTTTTCATTTTTCAACGTGACAACCCGTTCATCAATTGCTTGTGACTCCTCTGTCCACAGCGTTCTCAGCTCGAGTGTCGGTTGCTGGCGTTGCACATCATTTTCAAAAATTTCTTTTGCCTCAGCATCGCTTTGCTTTGTGTTGAATTTAATATTTGCTTGAATTTCCGTAATCGCTTTCTGCAATTGCTGACGCTGCTCACGTATATTTTCCAATAGTCTCTGCTGCTGCTCTAGCATATCTTTCTTTTGTCGCGTTTCACGCTGTAAACCTTTTCGCTGCTGCTCGTATTGCTGCTCCACTGTTAACCAATCGCCGCGTAGCTTCGCTTTCACTTCATCCAGTTGATCAAGCAGCTGTTCCGTCGAATATTGTGCGTCCATTTGCTTAAGCTCATGCTCAAACAACTGTTGCTGTTGCTGCGCTTGCTTGAGGAGATTTTTTTCTTTGGCATATTTAATATTTCCGAAATGCCGCTCCTGCTGCTCTAACTTTGTTTGCAGCGCTGTAACTTCCTGCTGCAAAGTTTCATAACTAGCCGTTAACGCAAGCAGTGCCTCTTCCATCAGTGCAATCGCATAGCTTTTTTGTTTCACTTCTAGCTGCTGTCCGTGCTCGTCCAGCTGAAGCTGCTGTTCGTCTGCAGCCTTTAGCTGCTCAATATTTTTTTGAATAGCTGCACTTAACAGTTCAAAATATGCCTTCATTCTTTGCTTTTCTACGTCATACTGCTCCTGAAATTCATGCAATACGTGGACGTCATTCACATAGGCAGCTAGCTGCTGTTGAATTAAATCATATTCTTTCAGCTGTGCATTTAACTGCTTGAGCAGCTTGAATTTATCGCGATGTTTCTCAAAAATATCGACAAACTGATGCTTTTCAAAAGCAGCAATCGATTGCTCAACGGTAGGAATTAATAGTTTTTCATATAGCGCTTTTTCTGTCGGGCAAGCTTCAAAAAACTTTTCAACATCGCCTTCTGCAGCGTTGATCGTACTAATACTTCTCCATTCATCTGCAATAATCTGGAAGTTTTTCTCGATATATTCCGTAAAGCCTGTAATCGTCGAAAACGTATTCGCCAGCTGATTTTTTTGGCTCATCGTCGTGTAGTATTCTTTCATTTCTGCATGACTTGCGATGCGCTTTTGGTGCTTCGCCGTTTCATGGGTAAACGGCAAATGCTCGATACTGTTTGCATCATTTGGGCCATATTCATAAACGTAACGATACGAGTCAATCGCGTTTTGGTGCGGGAAAATCGTGATTACTGTTAAGGCATACATACGCGGTCGATCATTTTTAATCCACTCAATGGCAATATGTGCCGGACCGTCGTCAAATGAAAACGTGTCCTTCACCTTTCGATTGGCGAGTGCCGTATGCGGTAAAATCGCCTGTAATGCTGTTTGAATAAATACAGTTTTACCCCCACCATTTTCTAAAACGATGGCACTATTTTCGCCGTGAAAATGAAAAATCTCATCTGCGTAACGTTTATTGCCGCCTTCATATACAACATTTGTGAAACGGATTTTAGAAATTGTCGGCATCAATATCCTCCTTTTGCGGTTGTAAATCATATAAAAACTGCAAAATTTCGTTGTTATGCTCTAAATTCATGAAGTAGCGCTGCACAATAATTTTTGTTTTTTCTGTCAGCTCCACTTCATCATTCCCGATATCATTAATAATCTTTTCTTTCACTAAAAAGTTTTTCACCGTATGAATGAAGCTCAAACGACTAAGCGTTTGCCCTCTTTGACTTTTAGCGCTCTCTTTAATCGTATCGAGTGCTGTCCAATTTTCGATAATCGTTAGCCAGTTGTATGAATGCTCTTTTTCTAATGCCTTTAGCTGCTCTTGCGGATGCTGTGCAACGATCTCCATTCGTTCATTAACTGCTTCCACCCAGCGCGCTAATGATAAGTAATGCAGTGTCGGCTCATTCGTAGAGTAGCTATTGTAAAACTCCCCTAATAAGACGATTGCGACAAAGTATGCTAAATACAGCTCGCTATTTGTCGCACCTGATTTAAAATATGTTTTTCTTAAATATTCGTTATTAACATGGAACGGCGAAGACATCGTTTTTGGCACCATGTAAAGCTGATTCGCCGCTATAAATAACACGCACTCCACTTCAGCAGCATACAGATCGATTAAATCCGACACTTCATCATTTGATAAATATTGCTGGTAATCTTCATCCTTTATAGTGCCTTCACGTGCTAATTTTGTGTAAAGCTTAAATGCTTTCAGTACATTTTCACCATCAAAAAACATCTATGTCCTCACTCCTTTTCGTTATACGCATATTTTGAATCGCGAAGCGGTCAACCACCTGTAAAATCTGTGGCAACTCCTGTACGACTAAGGATGTGCCCTCTAAAATGCGGTGTAGCGTCGACCATAAATACGCTTCTTCATCGACCTTTTCCTGCACTTCAATCGGTGAACGTTGATGAATTAACATAAAGAAATCATAAACGTAGCGCGACTGTAATAGTGGTGCGGCCTTTTCATCTTGCTGTATTTCTTCAATCCATTCTGCTAGCGTAATTTCATTTTTATGCTGTAATGACTGCAGCAATAATTGAAGTACCACCGAATAAAACTGCACCATTTGCTCATTTTTCACTTTATCTGCTTCCTCGTCGATTTCCAACAAAGCTGGAATTTCCGGCTCTAAACGTTCTTCATAAACATTTTGCTTATCAAAAATCGATAGCAGTGACCATTGCTTTTCCTCATGTACGTGTAAAAATGGGACGACAAAAGCCTTTACTGAATGCGCCGGCAGTGGACTTGAGACAATGCGGGCTGTGACATCTTGATCGAAGTTAAACGATTCAATGCCAATATAATAAAGTGCTTCCTTCGCCGATTGTAGCGCTGTCGTTTGCAGTTCGATACTTTTTTGCAATAATTTCGTATGTGCTGCATGCACTTTCTCTAGTTCAAACGAAATCGTCAGCACGAAATTGTAGGCATCTTTTTCTTTTTTAATCGTATCTTTATGGTAAAGTCGCTCCTTCGCTTCGTTGATAAATTGCGCAAGCTCATCGAACTCTTCATTTTCATATTTTAAACGAAATGAAATATCTTCAATAATTCGTTCATAACGCAAAAATACACCATTCGAAACGATATTGCGGCGAATTTCCTGCTGAATGCGGCTTAGCTGTTCTTCGATCGATTCCACTGCTACGCGCATTTCATTTATTTGTCTTAACGCACTTTTAAATTCACCTTTTTCAAGCTGTTTTCGCAACACCAGCTGACTAATGGACAGTTGAAATTCACTATAAAACTCCTTCGTTGCAAACACTAACTCAAGGCCTGCGTCATCTAACACGTAAAACTGTTCATTTGTCGCTACGTTAAACGTGCTCGCCTTTAAATATTGGTAGCTAACGGTTTGCAGCTGCCCTGTTTGCCAGTTGAAAAACTCTGCCGTTTTCACTTTCCCGCTCCCTGGCCGAAACGCTTCGATTAACGTGCTTGCTAAGCTATGAAACTGCTCTAACGAAAGGTCGATATATGCATGCGTTGCACCGTATAAAAATTCCGACAGTTGCTTTCGTCCGACCTTAATGTTACGCATAATTTTTTGCTCAAAGAAGTAAAGCAATGTTAACAGCCCTAAGCCGCGCATATCAATCGGATGATTTTTGGCATCCTTTTTTTGCATGGCAGATAATTTATTGAGCGGCTCAAACAGCAATACTTTTTCGTAACGGTCCCCGTAGCCTTGTAAAATTTCTTCTACATCCACTGCGCATTCCTCCAAATTTGCTGCAATTGCTCAGCATTTAATATTTCCTGCGGATAATAAAGCCCTTTATGTAAAGCATCTGTTATTTTTTGTGCTTCCTGCTCATTAAAATGATGAATAAATAATTCAATTGCCTCTGCTTTTTGGCGTTGATAGTGTTTGCCTTCTGCGGCTTCTTTTTGTAAACACGCTCTATAAAATGGCAGTGCAAGCTTTACTTTATTTTTTTGCTGCAGCGTGTGCCAAATCGTTATTCCTTCTGCATCGATATCGCCAAAATAATAAAATAGAACATTGTCATAGTTTAAAGGTAACTGCTCCTGTAAAACGTGAATTGTGCCATTAATGGCATTGCCTTGTCCGTATAAAAGTGCGGTGAAGTCACTAGTCTTTAAAGCGGGCAGTAAACTATAAAATGTTGCCTTGTTTTCAACGATTAACAATTTCAGGTACTTGTCATTCAGTTTTAGCGGATTGATGGCAAAGCTGACTGGATCAGCAATTGGCCATATCTCAAGCAGATCCCATACTTTTACTTTTTCCAAAAATTGCTTACCGCCATTTTCAGTTATCCATTTTTCATTATGGAAAATTTCAAATGACCGCTCTTGTGCAAGGGCCTTTGTTTGTGGAAAATCATTACGTTCCAAATATTGGTTGAGTTGTTGTAATGCCGGCAAATCTTGTTCGAGCTCGGCAGTTGTTTTCGTTAAATAGTACTCGACCCAAATGGCAGGGTGCATTGTTCTTTTTAATTGTTTAACTTGCTGATGTAAATTTAAACGAACTGACATTTTATTAATTTTATATGTATTCGCTAGTGGCGGCTGCTTACCATTCACACCCGAAGCTTTTACAGCCGTTAATATTTTTTGTGTTTCCAGCTGTACAATGATATGGGCAAACTGTTCATAAGTAATAGCGGGACATTGATTCGCCAGCTGTAAAACAGAGATTTTACTTTTTTTATAGGTCGATAAAAAATGAATCAAATTTTCCATCTAAATACCCCCATTTTAATATTTGTATTACCATTTCCATTAGCTATTATGAAATGGTTTGTCTAGGAATTTATGAAATTAATTCATTTGAGGTATCACGTTTTATTCCTCATCAAAATTAGAGCTTAAAAAATGGAATATGCTTTTAAAGAGGTTGTTGAATAACTGGAGATTGTAATTATTTGCTGTTGAAATAATGTGGATACATTAAAATAAATATTAATCTATTCAACCCTTTCTATAATATATTATCATTAAAATGCACTACCTTCTTAGAAAAACTTAAATCTTGCTTAGTAATTGTGGGCGAGATCAGGCGGTTCATCCGTCATTCAACTGCACTTATAATTATTTGCGGAAAGCGCCCTCCCATTCATTTAGATCCATCACTTCAAAGCTTGAAATCACCTGTTTTTTTTTATGAATGGATCATCCAGCCTGAATGGCAGCTTTTATACAAAGAGGACTGAAAGGAGCCATGTTTGTGAAACTAAATTCCAAAACAAATTTCCATTTTCGCTTTATATTGTCTCTCTCTTACTTAATTTTTATTTGGTATCCAACGAATATCTATTTATTTATGTTCCCAATAGCCCTCACCTTGCTGGATGAAAAAAATAAACCAAAAAAATTCAAATCCTTAGCCCTGCTGGTTGCTTCAGGAGTTATCGTTTATTTTTATTTAAAAAATTTAGATATCCAGCAGCAAATTGCCTTATCGTTTATTATTTTTATTTTAGATTTTTCGGATGTTTTAAAAAAGGCATTTAGAAAAAATACGATTTAACTCAAAAGAATGAATGGGCCAAAACCGATTTGGAAACATCGCTGCTCCAGCTAACTTCTTATTAACTAGGAAGTATAGAAATTTAAGGGGATGTAAGAAATTTAGAAAAAAATCGGTTATGTAATTCTCATTGCGCTGTTATCGGTTCAACCTTTACTTTATTAGGAAATCGAGCTGGCCAAGACACGAGTTTAGCCGAGAAAATTGATATCCTTTTTGAAGCTGGCATCTCCCCCTTTTCCTTCTACTCACAAGGTTATTTTACTATAAGTATGGATATTACCTAGAATTCAAGGTGGGGATTTCGTTTGTTCTCGCGGAAACTATGTAGATGAATGTTCACTCTTTTCAAAAGTAAAAAACCTTTCATGTAGCCAGTTGAAATGGGAACTTTGTACATTAATAAACGCCATTTGATTGTTATTATTCAATAAAAGCAGCCGTTTTCATTCATAAAACACCGATTCTGAATAATTCGCATATCAAAAATAAGAGATAATTACCGAAGCCGAATTCGAAGCTGGTGAACAAAAAGCGGCCAAGCAGTGTCTATTTACTTCAAAATAAAACAAAATATGTTCTATGTGAGGCAGCTTAAAACGCTGTGCGTCTCAGATCGAACTTGAAAATTTTTGTGGAATAGCTGGAATAACAGCTTCTATTCAGCGACGGCAATTTTAAAATATGAAGCGGTGCGGAATTGCAGATTGGATATACAACTTATTTTTTAATAAACGCTAAATTAGGGGAAAAGACCTAAAACAACACTTATTTATAAATATGTAGTATCCAAATCCTGCTAAATCGGCTTTTTGCGAAATCAAAAACATGTGAAAAATCCGGGAATAAAATTTGAATAGCAAAATCGGACAGACAATCGATAGGACAGTTGTTTAGCTCGATTCATGCCAAAGTCCATTCACATTTTGGCACTTTTTCTTTTCTCCTAGATTCCTTCATCCGAAGTAATTAGCTTGAATGTAAATACGAAATGGTTTGATAAATCGGCAATCTTTATAATTTGAGGAATCATTATGCATCATTTTATTCAATAGTTCCGTTAACGCAGGTTATTATTTCAGCATTATTCTTTAATGAATGCTGCTATATCATTTTCGACTACAAAAACCAGGAACTCATCATCTTCCTCTACTATTTCTTTTTCATGGTAATTAAAACGTTTTTTAAGTGTTCCAAGTCCATCTTAAAACTTGCCAAGGAATTTCAAGGCAGATTGTATGATTCGATGATTGTCGTGTTCACACGCTATATCCTTCTCGAATAGATTTAACATCTTAAACAAAATCGGTTGTAATTTAGTTAGAAGTATATGAATACAAAGGTGGTGTGAAAATGGCTATTCGTAAAGAAGAATTATATAGAATGATGGAATCGTTAAGTAATGAAGATAAAAAGGCAGCTTTTGACTTTATTGAATTTTTTATTGAGCGTTCTAAGAACAAAAAACCTAGATCTTGGCAAAGAATTGATGAACTAGTAAGTGACATCGATCCTTTAACAGATGAAGAACTTGAGCAGTTAGAAAGTGAAGATGGGTACATTTCAAGGGAGGATGCAAAGCGTGAATTCGGACTACAAATTGATCTACCATAAACCTGCAGTTAAATTCATTGCTAAAAAGGAGGATGGCGATTTTCACATCCGGATAGGCCGCAAGCAGATCCTGCAGGAATCGCTGGAATGCCTGGGCATCTGCCATTTCTTCCTCCCGATTGATAATATGGCCCGTCGCATAATGGATGGCAGCAAACAGTTTGGCCCCTTCATGTCTTCCGTACGTGGGGATTTTCCGCTCCTGCCCCTTTAAGAACCAATTGTACTGAAGCGCCTGGTAGGCCGGGAAGGTTTCCTCCAAAAATTCGCGCTGCTTTTCCAGGTCGGCCCGCTCCAATGTATACGTTGCTTTAGGGTAGCTGAACCCCAGGCGTTTCAGCATTTTTGAGAATCCTGCCGGGGAATAGGCCACATCAAATTCCAGTTCGATCCAGGCAGCCACAAGCGGGAGGGTCCACGTGTATTTCGCCTTGAACCCGACATCGACGGGCGGGCCCTGGGCAATTACAAAATCGATAAATTCAACATCAAAATTTGCGAACAAGCGATCAATCATTGGTCTAGAAAGCTCGCACGTTATCGTATGGTAAGGGCATATGTATCAAAGGTGTTAGACTACGCGATTAAGCTTGAGTTCATTCAATCCAGCACAAAATTGGCATAACCATAAAAAGACCAAAACCCTTATATACCAAGGGTTTTGACCTTCATTGATTTCCTATGAAATCGTGTATACGGAGACGGCGGGAGTCGAACCAACCGTCTCGTAATGTTATTATATTAAGGTTTGCGGGGGCACTTAATTTTTTTGACTACGTTTTTGACTGGGTTAAATTAATTATTTATTACAAAGGACAAGTCATCCATTAAAAACGTATAAATTTAAAGTTACCTATTTTCAGAATAATACTTTTCCCTTAAATTTAATGATTGTGTTTCTAAATTATAATTAGCAAATTTATAGAGTATATATTTTGTTACATGTTCCTCGTGAGTAGATAAAATAATTTGTTTATTACTAAAATCATTTCTTAAAAGTTCTAAGAATGAAGATATGTTAATATCATCCATTGTTTGTAAAGGATCATCAATTAATAACGTCGATAATCCTTTATTACCATATACTTTATTTAAAGCTAGTGTAAGTGATAGCGTAATTGCAGATAATTGTCCGGAACTCATAAAATTGGATACATCATGGTCTTTTTCAGGGTGTGTAATAAATCTTATAATTTTCGATTCACTTTCCTTCATAAATATCCCTAAACCCCGCGGATGGTTTTGGAGTATCTTTCCAGAATAAATGTAAAAAATAATCTCTATATCTCGCATTATCTTTTTCCAGTAAACTTTAGTTTTATTCTTATACTCAGTTACTATTTTACCTAAATCCTTATAAAGGCTATCGTATTTATGCTTATCAATTTCTGCCTGTTTTAATTCAGCTTTTAATTCTTTTTTCTTATTAAGGACATCGTTATAATAAGAAGTCTTAATATAATTTATTTTATTATTTATTAATCCCTCACTACATAATCTAACAGCAATTAAATCCTTTGAAAAGTATCTATTAAATACAAAATCAAATTTTTCAATATCTTGTACCGTCAATTCAACATTCTTTAATTTATTATAGTTTGCTTTTAATCTATCAATAATTTGTTTAGATAATATTTCAATTTCCTCTGGTTCTATGTATTCATCTTTTTTATCAATTATTATATCTATACCATATTCATTTAACCATGTACTAAACTCTTTAACACGTTTGATATTATTTTCACATTGAATTAATTGTTTATAATTATCACTACTAATTAATAACTTATTATCTGGGTTAAAATATGTTTCACCACTATAAATAATATCTACAATTTCTGATGAATGTAATTCTTCTAAATTTCTATTGATATCGTTTGATACATCGTCTAATAAACTTTGTAAAAAATCACTTTTTTGCTCAATTGCTTTAATTAAATTATCGAGTGTCTCCCACTCACTACCACAAAGTGGGCAATGAGATTCTATAATTTCTGAGTGTAACGAATGATTTTGTTTGAATTTTTCAACAAAGTTACTTCTAATATTCACTAATTCTCGTATACTATTTGAAATTTGAGTTGAACTTTCTTCTCTTTTAATAAGATCTTTTATCTTATCAGTTATTCGTTTATAACGTTCTTCCGAAACTAGTTGAACATCCGATAATTTTATATCAAAAATTCTTTTAAAATCTATTTCGTAAGCCCGTAATCAAACAACGCATATAAAACATCAGGCACCTCCGGTACGATAAATGTATCAATCAAAGGAGGTGC
>NZ_JBQCJW010000041.1:0-26127 GCF_051967575.1 Solibacillus silvestris | reverse complement strand
GTAAAGAATATTCCCTCTGCCGAATAAAATAAACGTAACACAAACTTTATCCCGCCTTATTAAACAAAAGAGGGACGAATAAATAAAGTCGTCCCTCTTATACAATCCTCTATTTCTTTTATTTATAATTTCCAATTATAATCCTACTTCAATATTACTCAGCAAAAACAATATGCCACTCTTCACGACCTGCTAAAAACTCCTTGGCAAGGGCTTTCGCACCTTCCAGGCTATGGCTTGCTGCCCATCCGCATTGTACTTCATTGCAAGCGGGTACTGCCTCAGCCTTTAATACGTCCTGCAATGTATTTTCCAAAATTGTCAGGACACCATCATAATCATTGTAATTGAGCAGCGCCAAATAAAAGCCTGTTTGGCAGCCCATTGGCGATAAATCAACGACATCCTCACTATGGTTGCGAATGCGATCTGCCATTAAATGCTCTAAAGAGTGCAATGCAGGCATTTCCATATGGGCTTTGTTCGGCTGCTTAAAACGGATATCATATTTTGTTACAACATCCCCGTTCGCCCCTGTTTTCGTGCCGGCAAGCCGGACATAAGGCGCCACTACCTTCGTATGGTCCAAATCAAAGCTTTCTACATTTGTTTTTTCTGTTGTCATGTTATTTTCCTCCTTAATCAATTCTTCGTTGTTTGGGATAACTGCTGAATTTAGATAAATTGCATAGATTGTATAAATTGACGAATTCGTTCATTATCACTTGCCGCAAAAAAGGCCTCTGTCTCACCGTCGTAGCCAATTTCGCCATGCTCTAAAAATAAAATCCGGTCTGCCACCTCACGCGCAAAATTCAAATTATGCGTCACGATAATCATCGACTTCCCTTCCTCCGCCAAATCTTTTAGCACCTTCAGCACTTCCCCCTCAAGCTCGGGATCCAATGCGCTCGTCGGCTCATCGAACAATAAAAACTGCGGCTCCATCGCCAGTGCTCTAGCTATTGCGACACGCTGCTGCTGGCCACCTGATAATTGCGAAGGATACTGGTCCGTTTTGTGGCTTAGGCCAACCTTCTCCAATAATCGATTCGCCTTTTTTTGCGAAGCATTCCTGTCTTGCTTTAAAACCGTAATCGGGCCTTCCATCACATTTTCAAGCACCTTCATATGCGGAAACAAATTAAAGCTTTGGAAAACCATCGCTGTATTTTGCCGAATCGAAAGCAAATTCTTTTGGTTAATCGGCTTACTCAGTTCAACTTGTTGGCCGCCGACCGCTAAAATCCCTTTCTCTGGACGCTCGAGCAGATTGATACAGCGCAGCAACGTTGATTTCCCTGAACCAGAAGGCCCTAAAATAACCGTTGTTTCACCTTCATTAAATGTTAAATTTATATTTTTTAACGCCTCATGATCGCCGAAGAACTTCGACATCTGTTGAAATTGTACGATAATAAGCCCTCCCTTCTAGCTTCACTGTTCTCGCCTTATACATACTTTGATGCATATTTTTCCAGTCGATTTTGAATGACCATCAGCACACTAATAAAAATCAGATAAATGACCGCACAAAGCGAATAAATCATTAGCGGTTCATAAGTACGCGCTGTAATTTGCTGCCCAACCATGAACAAATCCGCAAGTGTGATGCTTGCCACGAGAGAAGTCCCTTTTACTAAATCGATGAAATCATTTGCCACCGGTGGTAATGAAATCCGTACCGTTTGCGGTGCAATAACACGTCTCAGCATTTGCCAATATGTCATGCCTAATGACTCTGCTGCCTCCCACTGACCTTTTGGTATCGCCAATATCGAAGCCCGAATGGATTCAGAGGCGTAAGCTCCCGTATTCAGCGAGAACGTAATAATCGCGGCTGTCCAGGCATCGAGTGTAATTCCCATTTTAGGCAGCCCAAAAAATACGATAAACAATTGCACTAATAGCGGTGTTCCGCGAAATATCCATACGTAAGCACCGAAAAGCCATCTTAATATCCGATAATTCGATATTCTGGCTAATGCCGTTACAACTGCGATGACTAATGCAATTGCAAAGGCAATGAGCGATAGCGGAATTGTCACAAGAAGTCCGGCTTTCAAAATCGGCCAGATCGAGCTAAGTAAAATGTCCATTTCTCTACTCATCCACTAGCACTCCTTTCTAAACCAATGATGTCTTAGCTAACCCGCTTCCAGATAAAAAGGCCGCTTAAACGACCTTTCCATTAGTTGTTTGAAATAATATTTTCGCCAAAATATTTTTCTGAAATCGCTGCGAATGTGCCATCTTCTGTACGCTCTTTAATAATTTCATTTAACTTTTCACGGAATTCATCGTTTTCTTTATTTAAAATCAATGCAATATCTGTTGAATTAATAGAACCATCCAGCACTTTCAATTTAGTGTCCGGCTGCTCCTGCAAATACGTCAGGAATGTTACGCGGTCATGAATTGTCCCATCTGCGCGTCCTTGTACAACCAACTCGATCGAGCTCATCAAATCATTTGTCGCTACCACCTCTGCCCCAAGCGCTTCTGCATCCCGGGCAAAGTTACTTGTAATTGTTTGGGATGACTTTTTGCCGTCCATGTCTGCCGGCTCCGTAATCTCTGTATTATCCGTATGTACGGCTACTACAGCCTCTGACTTCATATATGGAATGGAGAAATCGTACTTCTCTTTACGCTCATCTGTAATCGATACATTGTTAATGACAAAATCGTATTTATCTGTATCTAATCCTGCAATGAGTGAATCCCATTTTGTTTCAACATACTCGGGTTCGACGCCTAAGTCTTTGGCGATTTGATCGGCAATTTCATATTCAAAGCCTGTTAATGCGCCAGATTCATCATGGAAGCTGAATGGAGGGAATGTCCCTTCAAGCCCGATTTGAATTTTTCCGTCCGCCTGGATTTCCTCCAATTTATTCTTTGCTTCGCTTGTGCCTTCCTTCGTTTCGTCGCCTCCACATGCCGCTAAAAAAAGCGCAGATAACGTAACGATTGATAGCAATTTTTTCATACTGAAATCCTCCAATTTTAATCCCTAGTTTTTTTATAAGTTTTATAATATAACATGGTTACAACAAAAACAATCTTTATTTTCAGAACTATCGTTAAATTTTGAACTATCTATCAAAACTATTGTAGTTCCCGAACAGCAACGGCTAATAAATGCACAGAGTTCTACTTTATTCTTGCACTATTCTACATTCGCCATGAAAGGTTCTACTTTTCATTCAAAAGATTCCACTTTCGGGCTAAAATTTTCTACTTTCCGGCTAAAGAATTCCACTTTTGGGCCAAAACTTTCTACTTTCCGAACAGCAACTGCTAATAAATGTGCAAGATTCCACTTTCGGGCTAAAAACTTCCACTTTCAGGCTAAAACCTTCTACTTTCAAAGCCGGCCCATTATCCAAATAGTGGTCGACTACTTGAAAGTTATACCGTATAAAAAAATGAACCTTTCCACCCCGAACTTGGTGGAAAGGTTCATTTTTTTTACTTATATTTCGTCAATTACTGTTCCAACAGCTTCAATCGTTCCATTTTGAACTCTCTTTGTATTTATCCGCACCGCAGATTTCCCTGATAATTCAGTTAAACACTACCATATTAAAGCGGAAAATTGTATACCGAAAAATATCGTTCCTTTACTTAGCCGAGGCTTCTTTCGATTACTCTTCATAAATCATCTTCTTCGTCATCCCGCCATCAATCGTTAAATTCGTGCCTGTAACAAAATTATTTTCCGCATTCGCTAAATATAAGCAGGCGCGCGCAATATCCTCTGGTGTGCCGACACGGTTTGAAAAATGCTGCGAATGGTCGGACGGTTTAAGATCATCGTAGTCCCCCGTTTCAATCCAGCCCGGCGAAATGCAGTTTACCGTTATATTCAACTCACTAAAGGAGCTTGCCAGTGCATGTGTCAGCGCGATAATCCCGCCTTTGGAAGCCGCATAGCTTTCAGAACGCGGCTCGGACATCAATGCACGTGTTGAAGCAAGATTAATAATCGCCCCGCCGCTTTGCATCAGTTTTGCCGCCTCGCGCGAACATAAAAATACGCTGCGCAAATTCGTCTGGATAATGTCATCCCACTCATCCAATGATAGTTCCAGCGGTGAAGCCCATTTTGATTTCCCGGCATTATTGATTAAAATGTGAAGGCCGCCAAAACGACTTGCTGCCATCTCCATCGTTTGCCGAACATTTTCTTCACTGCGCACATCTGTATGCATAAAAACCGCAGAGTGGCCATCCATTAATAGTTCCCCTGCTAATTGGTTACCCAATTCCTGCTCTATATCCGCGATGACGACATTTGCGCCAGCTCTGGCAAAATGAATCGCAATTGAACGACCAATTCCCTGGGCTGCGCCTGTAACAACGACGGTTTTATTTTCAAACATATATTTTTCCTCCTTATCCTATTGCAAAGATTCTTTTGAAAAAAGGGCAAGTCCGTATACCGAACCGCTTGCTCATGCTGTAGTTGAAATCATTATAGTGGATGAACGCCATAGCATGCACATATAAAGAAGCCTGAAATTGCTTCCCCGCCTTATTTCCCCATTTTCATGCTATAATGGACAAAGCGGATCATTGCTAAAAAGGCAATGACAAAGGAGATAAAATCATGAGTCATCATAAACAAGAAACAGCGCAACAGTTACCAGAGAATTTCGGTGAGCTTAAAAAGGCTGTCAACAGAACAGCAGACTGGGAAGAACGTTTAAATGCGGTACAAGAATTAGCGAAATTCAAAACGGAAGAAACGATTAAAATTTTGCAATATGTAGCGAAAGCCGATTTAGTAACAAAAGTTCGCGAAGCAGCAGCCAGCCAATTAAAGGAGATGGGCCAGCAAGCAGAAGCACCGGAAACACCTAAGGGCGAATTGTTCAAAGACCTTCGCAAAATTTTCAGACGCATTAAGAAAAGCCTGCCGCAAGATCACACATATGAGGATTTCAAAGTGAAGCTGGAGAAAATGCGCATCGATATATACAACACATACGAGGGCGAAAAAGGCGCACAATTCGATGTGTGGCTGAAGGATATGTGGGAGACTACTGCAACTCGGAAATAGTATGCTTGCATTTGGAAGGACACGGATTATTTTCGTGTTCTTTTTATTTTCCGGATTTTTGGCTGTAGTGCCCTTATTTACAAACTTCCAATACTGCTACAGTCTGATTCTTTGTTGCGTAAATTATGAAAGTATTTTTTTTGCCTCGAATAATGCGGATTGCCAAAATTGATATGGGGCTTAATTTTAAATAAGCGCCATTCACCCATCTCCCCTCTTTATTGGCACTTATTTTAAAATATGTTGTATATCAATTTTGCCGATTCGAGAAATTTGCGATTTTTTAGCAATACCAATTTTTTTGCCATTTTTAAATTTCATTATTAAGCTAGAAATAAAACGAAAGCGAGGGATCGTCATGCAGATCGAGTTGGATGCAAATGCTAAATAGTGGATTGAGTGCGTTGATATGTATATTTGATGCAAAATTGAATTAATAATCCTTTCCGCAAGTAACACAGCGATTATCTATGTCAGCTTCTCCATACATCCGAAGTTCCTTTTCCACATTACAAACACGGCATTTTTCAAATCGAATTTGAGGAAGAGTACCAGCCTCAGCTAATGGCACCCATTGTTCTTCATACAATTTTTTAGTCATTCCATAGTCAATTAAAACAAGTAGCCCGTCTTCATTCAAACCATAATTTCCGCTATCTTTAAAATCAAAGCCATCCAGCTCTTTATCGATTACATTGAGTGCAGCTTTTAAATCTTCTGTCATTCTCGGATCCATCTCTAAATCAATATCGTATGAGCAGTGATTCATTAAAGGGAGCTGCTCATAAAAAGGCTGCACGACATATTTTTCGCTCATAAAAAGAATTGGTGCGATATGTTTCTCCAGCCCCTGCATTTCCAATGTTTGATACATTTCGTATTCATTTTTACTTTGAGCATAACCAATAGGATGCAAGAATGTTTTAATAACAAGGTTTTCATAACGATAAACTTTTCTTGTCGAACCGATTCCGATCAATTCAGCTTTTTTAATCAAATCATCTGCATTTTCTGCTACATTAGAAATATCCATCTGCTTCATCTCCATATCACTTAATCTATTTATATCAGTCAAACTCATTATACAAAATAATGCATACAAGTTACAAAGTGATATATATGGGTACCGAAGCATTGTTTCTGACGGTTTCCCAGATAAAAAACTCACATCCTTGATACAGAAGGATGTGAGCCGAATTTGGGTTGGTTTAATTCCTATATTTAAAACCAGTCTAGAAAACAAACTTAGTTCTCTTCCTCTTCAGCTTTCTCGGCAACTTTATTGATCCTTTCCAGCATTGGCGGATGGGAGTAGCGGAACCATTTGACAAGTGCTGAAGGGTTTACCTCGCTAAGTCCAGCCTTGGTTAACTGTTGAAACGTCGAAACCGCTGCCTCCGGATTTTGTACGAGTTCCATTGCATATTCATCGGCTCTCACCTCCTGATACCGTGAAACTGCATTTGACAGCGGGCTTGAGAAGAATACGAGAAAAGAAGAGATCAATAAAAATAATGGCAATGAATTCATATTGCCCATTTGCTTAATTTTTAAGATCGATCCATATCGACTGATCATCCAAGGCAAGATTTCCGCAATTAGCCATAGTCCAATGAGCGTCATGAACAAATAGACAGCAATATTTATATAAATATCCTTCAACAAGTAGTGACCCATCTCATGTGCCATTATAAAGAGGATTTCATCATCCGTTAACCGGTTTAGTGTCGTATCCCACAGCACAATTCTGGAATTTTCGCCGATTCCTGTCACATATGCATTTAAAGCATTCGTCTTCTCCGACATATTCACTTCATAAACATGCTCTGAAGGAATATTCGCCTGCTCTGCGAGTGAAAGAATTTTTGTCTCCAATACTTTATCTTTTAGCGGAGAAAAATCATTGTAGATTGGATCGATCACGACGGGTTGGATGAACATAAGGAAAATTGAAAATGGAACAGTTAATGCCCATGTATATAACCACCATCTTTTCGGACTTTTTTTGATGAGCCAATAAAGAACCATTACCATGATCACCGACATCCCAAAATCAAGCCAAAAACCAATCACATTATCCCGCATCCATGAAGAAAAAAGCTGCGTGCTTATACCATAGCTTTTGCTCAGTGTATACCGGTAATAGTCTAGCGGAAATTGGAGGATGAACAATAGCAAGGATAGCAAAAATACATACATTGCCGTTCTCCAAATGGTCCATCTAAATTGTCCGGCGCTCCACTTTTCGAACAAATGCGAAATACCCGTAATCAAAATAACGAAGTAAAGCAGCCATTCCAGCGGCGTTGCTATAAAAAACAGAAAATTTCTTATGTTTGATAACTCTTCACTTAACACCAATTCCTGCGCTGTCAGAAAAGTGCCCGGATCCGCTGCCGTTCCTTGAAGAGCGGCTGGTATCCCGCTATTTTGACCATGGAAAAAATAGAAATACATCGCAATAACATACAGACCAAATACGAGAACAGCCATTAAACCCCATTTTTTCGTCATGCTTTCTACACCTCAATTCATTCGTTCGTTACCCTATCTTATTATTGAAGCCTAGAAATCATTTCCCCCAAGTTTGCCAATCTCCTTATATGACGGTTCTATACGCCCCGGCACCGTCATAAATTGAAAAAAATTCACTCATTCTTTGAGTTTACAAGGAGCGCATAAATATGTTGTTTGCCATTCATTATTTAGAAAATAACACGCCTGTACTCAGTCAATGTTTAGAACGTATACCCGAAGTCGATGAAAATCTAAAAATTAAAGGCCGTAAAGGTAAAGTTGTAAATGTCATTCAAATCGAAGAAAATAAATATCATATTCATGTAATGTTAGAAAAAATAAATAACAAGGATCCATTGCTAAAAGATGATAAAAAGAAAAGACGTTAATGTGTAGGAAGCATGCGCGAAATTTTCATTTTGTAGAAGTAACATTAAAAGTAAAATTATAAAAATTTTATATACCTCTTCCGACTAAAATGCTATGATAATATGTAAGAGCATTGTTATTTTTGTATCTTATCACGGTCTTGTAGCTCAGTTGGGAGAGCACCACCTCGACAAGGTGGGGGTCGCAAGTTCGAGACTTGTCGAGACCATTATTTTAAGTGCCCATAAACGTTGGTATATCAACGTTTATGGGCACTTTTTTTGGGGGGCTATTTACTCATTAAGCCTGAATTTCTGAATTTGTCCGCAAGATTTTTTCCAAATTCCGAACTTTGATTTGGAAACGTTATTTTGTATTAAAACACATTCTCTTCCACTATTTTCATCATCATCTACTTCTTAATTTCATCATACGTGTTGATTAATCAAATTTATCCAGCACTTTCTTGATATATTTCCCGATAAAATGCGAGTATTTTTACCAGGCCAACCCGCCATTCGATGGGCAGGGTAGCACAAAGAAGCTGGCGTGTGAAACCGGTGAAAGATAGACGTCTGCAATTCTTTTTCTTCTGTCCCTCGGTATGCAGAAATTTGAGTAATACGTACGCAATTAACGCCGCAAAAAGCTGGCTGAACACCGCATTTTTGGTCGTGCCAAGTAGCACCGGCAGATTCTGTTCGATCCATCGAAAAAAGGATTCAATTGCCCATCGTTCCTTGTACATGCCTGCGATTTCTTCGACTGTTACGTCACGAAGATTGGTGATGACTCGTACAACCGCCCCTTCATAATCGGTAAATTCCACGACACGGTGCCGTTTTTTTGTCTGGTTTTGTGCAGTTCCCAGTGTACAGGTAAAATCGGCGACGATATTTGACCCTTCAATCGTTGTTCTTTTTAAGGATTTCCTGCGGTTTAATTTGATGTTCTCTTTTAAACGGATAATGAAATCCTGATTTGTATTAGCGTAGCGATCGGCTTTTTCGATTGAAAAATAGGCACGGTCTGCAACAAGGATAAACCGTTTATCCTTGAGCTCCTTCCCGACTGGACCATCGTGTTTTAAGCTGATTGTTTCAACGACCTGCAGAGGCATGCCTGTGCTATTTGTGAAACTGACGTGCAGCTTGATGCCTGAGCAGTCCTCATGATAAAGCGCCCATGGTAAGCGGTTTCTTCCAACTGTAATCGTTGTGGAATCAATGGCCAGCAACTCTTTTTTTATTTTTATTTTATGTTTCGCCGCCCGGTTTAACCGGCCGGCAATCAACTCAAAAATTCGTTTGACGATGAGGTAATTCAGTTCGTCCAACCGTTTGGAAAGCGTGGAATAATCCACGAATTTCAATTCTTTTTCGGTTGCCACATCAGAAGCCGAACGCAAACTTTTCCATTCAAAAGCAGCAGCATCCACAAGATAGTTCAAAAGTTTTGGTACATCACATTTACGAGCCGTATCCTCAAAACCAAATTCAGCGAGAATCCCCACGATTTCGTCCTGTGAAATAAAGTTTTGAAGTAACGTAAAAATCGTGGTATTCGCAAGCCGAGAGATTCCTCCTCGTAAAATTTGGTGTCGTAACTTACATTTTACATGGAATCTCTCTTTTTTGTTGAATTTTATTGGAAAAAACTAGCTAATCAACAGACGTGATTATTTATTTAAGTTTTTAATATTTTTATGCTTTATGAACTAAAGCATAAACAAATTCCCTCCCTAGTGCCTTTTCATATCGGCTAAATCATTATCTCCAGTACACCTCTTCATGCCCTCCATCTGGAAACAATCCCCTATTGTTTTTGTTAACATTCTTGTATACCCTTAATTTATGAGGTGAAAAAAATGATAAAAATAACAAAAACACTCGCTCTATTCGGAGTAATGGGAGGCCTTTTACTTTCTTCGGCAGGCGGCGCTTCGGCAGCAATTGTACATTACAAAGATGTAAAACAGACGGATAATTACTATATTGCTGTTGAAAATCTATTAGAGCAAAAGGCAATTAGTCGTACGCTGGATAACTTCCGCCCAAATGAAAATATTACTCGTGGTCAGGCAGCAAGTATTTTAGCTAAAGTGTTAGGTCTGGATATTAGTAAAGTTAACAATCCAAAATTTAAAGATGTATCAACAGACAATCAATTTTATCCATACATTGCAGCATTGGCTAATGAAGGAATTATTGGCGGGAAAAGTGATGGAACTTTTGGTATTAATGAACCATTAAAGCGCGGTCAAATGTCAGCGATCCTTTTAAACGCTTATGATATCCCAGTTGTTGGTATTCATGATATAAAGCTTCAAAAGTTTAAAGACTTATATAAACATAAAGATATCTCTAGTGATGATATGATCTGGTATTTTTCCCTTTCATTCAGCAATCAATTCTCCCAACAAGCTTATACAATGGATTATTTTGGTTTTGCTTCAGGTTATCCAAAAGAAAAACGTTTCGGGATTAATGTACCTATTAAACGTTCCCAATTTGCGTTGATGATTCATAAACTTCAGAAAAATGAAGGAAAACTTTCTTTCTTCCCTATTAATGAATATAATGCCGGACCATTAACAACATCTTTTAACAACAAAGAGAACATTGTAAAAATTGAAGAAGTAACTGTTGAAGATGAAAGTGTAATTTCAGTTAAATCTTACCTTACTGATAATGACATTAAGGAAAAGCTGTATGTAGAGGGCTATTTAAATATCCATCATAATGGTGATAGAGTCCTAAATGATTACATCGTATTTAATCTTCACAAAGAAGGTATAACGAAAGTGAACATTCCAAATTTAAAAACAAAATTAATTGTTCATGTAAAGGAAGTAAACGGCAAACTTGTTGCAGAATACAGTTTTGAAGAGACACCTGTTCAAGTTCCAACCACTTCCGGAGATACAATAACAGTAACTGCCGACTCAGCAGACATAGCTAAATAATGATGATAAAATCCAGGAGATTCTTTTCTTGGATTTTTCAACGTGAAAGCATGTTCAAAAAAGCCTCCCTCTTTGCGAAAGCGGATTTAAAGCAACACTTTCGTATCCTTGGCCAGCGCCACGACCAGCTCAACAAAGATGGCCGGTACAAGGAAAGGCAATTGGGCACTCGGTTATAGATACCTGTATAAAAACGATGCATAATTGCCAGGAAGAAATCTGTCATTACGCTTTACGAATGCAGCTGTTGAAGGGTACAACAATATAATCAAGGTCTTTAACGTCAACACTATTCCACGCGTAACCCGGAGTGCTATAAGCAACATATTTTTACTGTTTTTTTACAAATCGACAACAGAAGAGTTCAAACATATTCGATATATAGAATATATTTGAACTCTTTATTTGCATATGTTTGAATATCATTGCTCTAACATCAATCATCAATCTTTTTTTTAAAAACAGAAAAAGCGGCAACCTATAAACGCATTAGGGTTGTCGCCTTTAAATTTGTGTTATTAATATTTAAATAACATTGCTACCATTTCGTGACCAGCTCCAATAGTCCAGAACAATACAATGTCACCACGTTTAATACGGCCTGTTTCAATACCTTCATCTAAGCAAACGAAAGGACTGCTAGTAGACGTATAGCCATATCTATCGCCTACATATATAATCTTTTCTTCGGGAATGTCAAAGTGATCTTGAATTTTCGAAATATTCGATAACGCAAATTGCGATAAGCAAAACGAATCAACATCCCCAATCTTTAACCCGTTGTCTTTCAAAAGGCTCTCAATCATCTCACATGCTACTGGAATAGCCATCGCACCGTCAAACGGAGTGAAAACGATATGCTCTTTCTTGCCGATTGTTTGAGAAAAGCCTTCTTTTGGATAAATTATGTTGTGTCTATTCGCTGAATCTACTTCATAGACCGCATCAATAAAACCTATTTCGGCCTCTGCTGTCTTTTCTAGAATTATAGCTGCTGCTGCATCCGAAAAGTTAGCATATGTAAATGCCTGTTCGGGATTGGAAATTAAGCTGTTAGCGTCAGAGCCAATAACTAGAGCGCGGTTAATACGTCGGTTTGCCATCATATAACGTGAGGCGTTTTCCACTGCAACCGTCATGCCCGCGCAATTGGCGTTACTATCAAACATCATTGTATGATTCGATGCACCGATTTCGTGATGCACAAACATCGCATTTGTAGGTAACGTATGCTCTGGCACTTGCGTAGAAAATACAATCATATCAATATCTTTCCCAGTTAATTGAGCCTTTGCCAATACACGTTTAGCTGCTTCAATTCCCATCGTCAGGGAATTTTCGTTATTGTCGATGATATATCGTTCATTTCTTCCCATCGAAGTTAAGAAGCCGGTAATATCTTCTCCTTGCTCTTTAAAATGCTCTAAGTAAAATTCATTCCTTACTAAATTTTCTGGATGATAAATAGCAACGTTTTTTATTTTAATACTCGCCATGCTATGAATTAACTCCTTACTGAACTCATTGTTATTGCTTCTATTTATTAGATTGATTCAACCGTAGCATTTGTAAGTCCAGCGGCATTTGCAAGACGACTTAATTGCATTTTTAACGTTAAATTATTTTCCACTGTAAATTTCACTTGTTTGAATCCTGTTGTTTTATACATTTTCATGACTTCCGTTAAATTCGCTGTCATATCAGCATTCAATAATTGCATTTGTGTACAATCAACTTCTAGATCAAATTCAGATGGTGTGATGGCTTTCATTTTTGAATTATAGTCTGCAACGAATGCATTAGCATCTTCCATTGTCATTTTCCCATTTACAGAAATGTTTACTACTTTTTTTACTGTGTTTACTTGAATACCTGTTTTTTTCATGTTCAATTCTCCTATTGTGTTTGTTGAATTTTGAAATATTCTTTTATGTATAAAGATGCATAAACGCCAGGACAATAGAATTATATCAACATAACATAAAAAACAACAATAGAAATGTCGAATTTCCTTTATTTAAAATACAAAATAGTTATATAGAATTAAATAATATTTCAAATCCATTAATATAGACCTACTAATAAAAGGCCAAAACTGCTTAATTGGTTGAAATATTGGTAATTATTAACCGTTCGATTTTCAATGAAAATATTGTTTGTTAAAGTTTTAATTAACCTGTTCGATTTTATATGATTAAGTCACTTCCGGTAATACAATAACAGTAATTACTGACTCAGCAAACATAGCTAAATAATGATTATAAAAGGCAGTTCTTCAGCTAAATGGCTTTATATCAAAAAAGGCACAATTCCCTTTTAAGGATTGCACCCGATTGTAGAATAGATAGATTAGCGATTTATCCCTTTTCTTATAAATTCATTTAACTCCGTTTTCTTTTATTTTGAACGTCCCTTTTTCACAATTGATTTCTGCCTTTGCACCATATGGCAAAATAAATTTAGGTTCCGTATGACCAAAGTTCAAGTTATAAAGTATTGGCAGATCTTCTAAATCACATTCCTTCATTACTTTTTGAATTACCTCTTTATAATCATCGTAATACTTCTCATCCTGTGGTTTACCAAAAATGATACCATTTGATTTTTGCAGAATGCCTTGTGCTGCATAATTTCGCAACCAATATTTAATAAAATCAGGTTCAGGGTATTCTTCAGTTGTTTCAAAGAAAAGAATGCTATTCTCCCAATATTCTTTTTCCGGCCAAATTTCGGTTCCTTTTGCAAACTCCAACACTTCAATACAACCACCTATTAAATATCCCTCTGCTACACCCGTTCCCTGAAGGACTTCATAACCTGAATTTTTCCGCATATTCCTGCGACGGTTTTTATTTTCTTCTACCCATTCCAAACGCTCACTCGTCCATTCGTTTGCAGGTTGAATTTCACCAATTATCTCATTTGAGAATAGTGTCCGATTTACCATATCGATTGTATAAGGATCCATCTCCACATTTTCAGCAAAATCGGTTAAGATTGCCGGACCATAAAATGAAGAGATTCCCGCTTTATGACAAAA
Source organism: Solibacillus silvestris (assembly GCF_051967575.1). Taxonomy (NCBI): domain Bacteria; kingdom Bacillati; phylum Bacillota; class Bacilli; order Caryophanales; family Caryophanaceae; genus Solibacillus; species Solibacillus silvestris. Next base: position 12,168 of record NZ_JBQCJW010000041.1, on the reverse strand, counting down.
TAAATGGGAAATGGTTACATCTGAATAACCCATAAATATTTTCGGGTTTTTACGTATAACATCAAAATCAATATAAGGGAGTAGGCGAATACTATCTTCTCCGCCAATATTTGCAATGATTCCCTTTATACTTTTATCCTTAAATGCCGTCATTAAATCTTCAGCTCGAGCCTGTGGATTTTTATAAAGATATTCTTCGCCTTTCAAACTGTTCGGCATTGGCATAACCTCTAATCCAAACACTTCCTCTAACCGCTTAGCCCCTTGTTCATATCGCCATTTAAGTGCGGGTTCACCTGCTCCACCCCATGAAGGACTTACTGTAGCAATCCGGTCTCCCCGCTGTAATTTTTCCGGCTTAATTAACACATTAACTCCCCCTAACTTATTTAGACATAGATCTTAAATTCTATATAAACATCATATTACCTGCTATTATTCGAGAATCAGGTTCTAAACTGGAAAAGGCGCTCTTCTTATTCAAAGAAAGCGCACGATTGTTGAAGACCGTTTTTCACCTAATTATTTGAAGAAGCAGGATGTTATGCCTTGTTATTTTTTAGCAAATTTATCACATTATCAAGTAATTCTGCTCAATCCAAACTTACAGGATGCGAAGGAAGATTGTCAGTTATTGCTCTAATATTCCCTTATATGCTACCTGCTGTTATTAGTTGTACATAATCAGCGATTTTCAATATACTTCATCCTAAGAAGTTGATTTAAGAAATACATCAGCATCTTTCGCACAGATCTCCACTTCCTTTTTCCAGAATAACGATAATCAAACCGAGCTAGCGGTCAAGTATTTATGAAAGAAAACTTTTACATTTTCCCACGCCTCAAATTGTGCCTGTGAGTTATCTTTAGGTGTTCCTCCAAGTAACAATTTGCCATTTCCAAAGGGAGAAGAGACAGATTGTGAGGTCGGAAATCCAGGAATCGCAAAAGAATGTCCTGCTTTAGGAAAATTAATATGTTCGTATGGATAGGGATGGTCGTGTTCTTTCAATCGGGCCATCACTTTTTCAGATAATAAATCAGCTGGCCATAACTGGTCATCCCCTCCTGAAATCAAAAGAACAGGACCTTGGATACCTTCGACTGGAATTTCGGCTTGTTTCTCACCTTCAGCCCACCACTGATAAGTTTTTCGCCAAGAAATGGGTTCTCCCATTTGCCTTGCCTGATTAATTTCCAAATTAACCTCTTTTGGTATCTTGCCAAAAGCAAAAGGTATCGATTTCCCCTTAAATTGCCATGAAGATACAGCAGTTGATGATTGACTAATTCCCGGGTAAACAACTCCACTAGGCACATAACCTACCACTGCCTTAATTGAAGGAAACATTGACGCGCTTAGTAGTGCCAGCTCACCGCCCTTAGAAGTTCCGAATACGCCTAGTTTTGAAAAGTCAACTTTCGGATGATCTTTTAGCCAATCAATTGCATTTTGTATATACTCCAAGGGGATATTTACTAGCTCTTTCGGTAAACCCTCAATACCAAAATAAGCCAAAGCTAACGTATTAAATCCATACGAAGCCAGTAACGCTGCATTGCTTTCTCGTAATCCACCTTCAGATCCCCCTAGTACGATGACAGTAGGCAATGGCCCGCTATTGGAATCGCAAAAAAATGTTCCGACCAGTCCTCGTTCACGTACTGGAATTCTATCCACTTGAGGTTTAACTACATTTCGAATGATGGAAGTCACTGTCAAGATTTCTTGCTCCCTCATTAAAATGAGCATTGTTTCTAATGGTTTTAAGGGGGTTCTTCTTTTCGGTTTATTATCTGCTATTGGAACCATTGACCAAAATAACCCAGTTATATCAGGAGTAAAATAAGTTCCCGATACAGGTTGTGCGGTTGCTAAGTTAATTTCACCTTCGCTATCAGACAAAAATTCTGCAAACGATTCCCAATTCGCACCAAGATTGTCGCACATTTCGGCTCTTAAAGTCACAACCTCACATGGTCGCAGATTGGTGATCCGGATTTCCAATGCTGTATCTATGAGGGTATTCTTCTGTGTAATGTGGAATGTTGGTTTCATTGCTTTCCTCCGTATAAATTATTTAATTTTAATGCTCTAATTTGCGCTATGCTGAATTTTCTCAAAAAAATTCAAATGCAACATTTAATTATTAAACCCTTCTTGCACAATCAGGCCCTTTAATGAAAACAAGCGCTGATTCTTACTACAGAATCGCGCCCGTTGCGGTATAAATAGTATGTTTTAGCTAAGACAGAGTTAGCACATTCGATTTTTTCATCTGGATATTTATTTTTATGATAGGCGTCTTACGTTACTTCCTGAAAAGTCCTACTCTACTAAAGATTCTGTTATTTCTCCATGCAGATTTTTAATAGCCAACATCGAATTATCCTGAATGATTCCCGTATCTATGAAATCAAATGAAGCATATAATGTTTTAGCTTTGACATTACTTGTATGATAAAAGAGGGCCACATAATCTGCTTTCCCGTATGGCAAAGTTTCAATATCCATCAACATTTTTTCAAAAGCAAGTTTGCCATAGCCTTTCCCCTGGTAATTTTTATCAATCATCATATGCCAAATAAAATAACCCTTTTTGCCATAAAAAGCTTCATTTTCAAATGATTCATGATCCATCGTATCGTAAATATACATCAAAAATCCAATCATCGTATCATCAGCATAAATGGCTAACGGGGTAGCAGGTATACCGTCTGTGTTCAACATATGCGCATCTGCAAAACTTCTGAGATTAGTAGTTTCTATGAAGTCATTCTGCTTTTCTTCTACCTCAAGCGCTATTACTTCATCTATGTTATCCCCGGTTATCTTTCTTAATTCAATCATTTTTTGATCACCCTTTCTAAGAAAAGCCACAGTGAAGTATACCTCCAACCGACTGCTTTAAAGTCAGCGGCACTTATTTTTAATCCTGGAAATTTAATATTTATGCATTCCGGTCATTCATTAATCTTGCATATGTATGCACATACTCATTTTGTCTCTACATAATAAGAATTCCAGCTTTTTTTATTTTCTAATTGTAGTAACTCTGCGAATTGCCATGCGATGTAGTTAGTTGTGTCGATTTCAAATTCGACTGTTTTGACACCTTGCCGTTGTAATTGAATAAGCTGTTGCTTCAAAATGGGCAGAAGGTTTGTGGGATTATGCTCGCCAACCCAGCCGATTTCGTAATGGTCCTGTGATACGGGATGAAGAAAAATGTAGGCCATTACGTTATTTTCTTCAATTACTGCAAAGCTTAAATTAAAGTCTGGTGTATCCTCCAATAAAATTTCCTTCCAAGTTTGCCAAGGAACTTCCTTTGCAGGGTTATCTAAATGGGTTTGCTCATAGTTGTATTTTAGTAGTTGAAATAAGTCCTGTTCTAGAATAGGGTCATTTAATATTTCGAATAATGGGATGAGTGTTTGTGCCGCTTGCTCCTGTTCTAACTGTTTTAATAAAGGGCTTATTTCGTAAGCTTCCATGTATGTTTTGCGGAACAGCCTGAAATGAAAATGTTTCATCAGCTGTATTTTTTCTAAATCCTGGTCCCAGCAGGAAAGAATGATTCGATCATGTGCAGAAGTGTCGGTAAGCAAGTGGTTCATCAGTTCATAGGATGAGTTATTTGCTATGACATCTATATATTTTGCATATGGATGAAAAGGGCTTGTCCAGCTAATGCCAATGCCTTTTACAGTATCCTCCGAAGTTTCGGCAAATAGTTCATAAAACTTCTTAGTTTGAATACGCCATTCTAGGTCGATTAATTTTTGCTTGAGCTCATAGTCTAATTTAAAGTCATGTATGTTATCGATTTTTTCGATTGTTAAATTTTTATTCATATTATTCTCCGTTCGAGTTTCGTTAAAGAAATTCAGGGTGGTTGTTTATGAAGTATAACGGGTTTCCCAGTATAATTTTAACATATTTTACCTAAGTTTATTATATTTGTATGAAGCGGAAATATAAATGTGTATTTCACAGCGAAAAATAAGTCCCAAACCCTTATTGAACTAAAGCCTCCGTTAGTTTAGGTACAATCCTTCATAATCTAAACTATAAATTTACAAAAATATCTAAAATATTTTACAAGTTGCTCCTCAATCTGCCCTCTAAACGCACAAAAAAGCCTTTCCTTATTCAAAGAAAACTCCCGATTGTTGAAGATCACTTTTTTACTAAAGTTTTTGTTAGTTTAAACGTTACATAGCATACCAATAACGTTTTCAAAGCTTTAAAAGTCTTATTGTAGCTGTGTGCATAAACTTTGCATAAAGAAACCGTGTAATAAATTAAATTGATACTTCACACATTAAAGCATGTGTATTTCCTTGAGTATCTTTAAAGAGTGTCATCCACGTTTCAGTATTTCCCATTTTCGCAACGACATGAGGTTGGTCAATAAAGGAAACTCCCTTTTCAACCATTTTTTCAAATGATCTATTTATATCTTCTACCTGAAAATAAATAACTGAACTTGAATTTGCAAATTCATCTTTTTCAGGAAGCGAAAGAAGAAGACGTTGCCCATTACAATCAAAGAATGCCATATTTTCTGTATTGAAGAGTAGTGGTAACCCTAATACTTCTTTATAAAATTCAATTGCACTTTGCACATTTTTTATCGGGACTGCTATTTGTCCAATTTTTTGAATTATACTTGATTCCATTATTATTCCTCCATTCATCTTTCAACAATTTATTTATAATTCTAATAAAACAAATTACTCTCTTCCTATTCTATTTAAAATGTACATTCTCCTTTTTTTAACAAAACACTAATTATGTATAGATAGTTCCCGAAGCGATGTTTTGAAACTTTTCATGAGGAATGTTATTCAATAATATGCCCTTTAATGAAAAATGACGCAATCCTTATTAAAGAATCACGCCTGATTGTTGAAGATTGATCTTTATTCATAGGGTATAAATTCAATTGATTTAGCTTGATACATTTTATCTTTAAATATATAGGTTATTTGTATATCCCCTATATATCCGCCTACTGGAGAGATTTGTCCTCCAAGTTTTGCAATAAGTTGATTGTTCTTTATTTCAAAGTTGATAAGATTACCAAAGTATATCTCATCAAATAAATGTTCAGGTTGGATATCCAAAGGTTTAATATCAAGCGAATATTTCTTGTCACCAATACTAATACTTGCTTTGTTTGGTGTTAACTCGGTCTTTACGTTTTTTAGAACACTCGTTAATGGATCATCAACCTGTACTTCAACTGGAATCAGATTCTGTGTTTTATCGGATTTTCCCTGTTGCATTTGAAAAATATGAACTTCACGTTCTACTACACCCGTACCAGTACCTTTAGTCAAAATTATGACTACCTCGTTCTTTCCGTCTTGACTGATATCCTCATATATAATTTCAGGAGACCAGGTAGGATTTATTGTGTTTATCCAATAAGGTTTTGAAAGGATACTACCTTGAAAATCAATTTTAAAATCTGTATATAATCCATTTAGCTTTTTTGCATAAACTGTAACGCTCACTTTATCTGACTTAGCAATTTCAACATAGTCATTTGTCATAGCAATCGCCTTCAATAAAATAGCAAAAAGAGAGATAGCAATCGTAAAAATAAGAGTTTTTTTCATAATAAAACACCTCAATTTAGTGTTCTCGAAATTTTACTATCTATTCCACTAATTTACTAAGTTAATGGAGATAAAAACCGAAGCTTGATTTGATCAACATAATATAAATAATTTTATTTCACAATACGAATGTTGAATGGGCATTAACGAAATTTAAACGAAGCAAACCATTGCCCTTTTTATTTTTAGTAACAAAACTTTGCCTATGTGAAGGATTGTATGCTAGTAAATATTTTGGAAATAGAACTTCTACAAACCGAGAATTGTTAGCTATTTCTTCTCCGCAATAATTTTTAGCCATTGCATAATAAGCTTCTAAATGTGGTGACTTTGGAAAATGCGCTATGGTTTCTACTTTCCACCCTTTGTATTTTTGATTTTATGGATAAATATGCAATTACTTTATGCCACAATCGTGCCCGATTGAGGAAGATGGTTATCTAACTGAAGCCCCCGGTTTGTAATTGTGTTTTTTCACAACCTCCCCCATTATTGCTGCGTATTAATAATATAATTTCACAAATTGACAACTGTACCGGCTGGACGGTATGATAAATAGAACAAGTAAAGAATGGAGGATTTGTATGTCTGCTTCAAATTCTGAGGATAAAAAGAATAGTATTTTAACCGCAGCTGCTGATATTGTTAAAGAAGAAGGTGTTGCTAAGCTTACATTAGAAGCCGTTGCGAAAAAAGCCGGCCTAAGCAAAGGCGGTTTACTTTATCATTATTCAAGCAAAGAAGCATTAATTAAAGGGATGGTACAAGACTGGGCTTACAATTATTTTAACGGTATTGAAACTTTAGTTAAGAATAATACTAAAGGTAAAGTTAGTAGTTGGACTAATGCCTATATTAAAGGAACATTATGCGATTTAAACACTGATAAACGCCTATCTTCTGCTCTAATAGCAGCGTTTTTTACTAATCCAAGTTTACTGGAAGAGTACAAAAAACAATATAACATCTTACTTAGTAAACTTATGAGCGATGATATAGACCCAATCAAAGTTACAATAATACGTTTAGCAATAGATGGATTTTGGTTCTCAGAAATATTTGAGCTGTCACCACTAGATGAAAATCTTAAAAACGATGTTATTAATGAATTAACTCAAATGACTATGGAGGAGAAATAATTTGTCGTATTTATATCTAGCATTAGCTATAATTGCTGAACTTATTGGAACATCTCTTCTCAAGGCTTCTGAAGGATTTTCAAAACTCTATCCTACTCTGGGTGTTATAGTTGCTTTTGTAGGTGCATTTTTCTTTTTATCAATATCAATGAAGACTATTCCACTTAATACTGCCTATGCACTTTGGTCTGGAATAGGTATTGTTGCTACAACCATTATTTCCGTTTTAATTTGGAAAGAAAAAATCAATTTTGCCAGTGTTACAGGAATCGCATTAATTCTTATAGGTGTTGTCATCTTGAATCTATTTGGACCTGGGCACGGCGAAGCAAGCAATAATGAAAAAATAAGTGAATCCACGGTCATTTCAAGTTATAAAACCGAATAAAAAACAATCTATATAAGTGTTTTCTAATTTGGAAAGCACTTTTTTCTTGTAAAGAAAAACTGCCTGACAGCTTAAGTACACTTTTTCACAATATCCATTTAACCCACTAATATTACTAAACAATCCGACCTTTTAACAGGAAAAGGCACAATTCATTTTCAAGAATCGCGCCTGATTGTGGAAGTTCGTTTTTCAGCTTAAGCCGCTAAGCATCCCTGTATTTCAACATTAATATGGATATTACTTTTCAAAATACTCCCAAAGCAATGTGTGAAGCATTTTGAAATATATTCACCAAAAAGTAGTCTCTATATTCCTTGATTATTGCGTAATTCAATAATAGTTCCTTCTGGTGCAATTAATTTACAAAGGCAGCCATTTTCGACCTGATAAATGATTTCATCGTTTTTCTTAATAAAATGGACGTTCATTTTTTGTAGGCGTTCGACTTCAAACTTTAAATTTTCCACCCAAATGCAAAAGTGAACAAGACCTTCACTATTTGAATTGACTTGTGCTAAGAATTCACTCTGCTTGCCTGTTTGAAGTTCAATATAAAAAGTGCCTAACCTTAACCAAGTATTAAATTCACGCCCGTGAAAATCAGGGGATTCTTGAACCACTTCAAATCCTAAAGTTCTTTTATAAAATTCAATTGTTTCTGAATATGAATTTGTTTGTATACATATATGATGCACATAACTATTTTTCATTTTGTTATTAATTCCTTCCACTATATATGCTGATATATCAAAGGTGTATATTTGGTCGTATTAATTGGGGTAATCATGAGTCTAATACCTATTTGGCCACAATTTTATACAGCCCGAGTTCTACTTTTTAAATAGACAAACAATAAAATCTTCAAGACCAAATTCATTTTGACTTAAATTATTATGCTGCATATCACGTATCTCGATTTCCTGGAAATCCGAAAAAAGTATTTGCAATTTTTCTTTGGAATATCCTAAACCCCCGTGTAAACTTTGATCCATATAATATTGTTCATCGGAAAGCGGTGATCCGCCGTACTTACCGTTTTCTTTGAATGCACTGATTGAAAAATAACCATTATTGTTTAAATAGTTGTTGATAAATTGAATGTAGGATACTCTTCGATGTGGTGATACGTGATGAAAACAACCAGAATCATATATGTAATCAAACTTTTGTGATTCAAACTTTAAATTAAAAATATTTTCACAAATAAATTGAATGCTTACATTTTGGACTTCAGCTTGCTCCTTTGCCCAGTTGATTGCTTGTTGCGATAAATCTACAGCAGTTACGGTACAACCTTTTTGTGCTAGGTAAATAGCATTTCGCCCATTCCCACAGCCAATTTCAAGTACGTTACATGGCTTGATAGTTTTTTTTTCAATATATTTCACTAAATGTTCGTCAGGTCTATCACAAAAGAATGGGATACTTCTTTCTTTATTTCTATAAAATGTATCCCAAAATTCTGTTGGCTCTCTTAACAAAGAATCCAGTAATTCATATAAATCCTCATTATTTTTAACTAACATATAAACCCCTCCCTATGTACCATAAATTGTAATATAAAGGAGGCTTTATATTGTTACACTATGTTTAAAATAAAATTAAATACCTTAATCTAACATAGTGGAAAGTGCCTCAATAATAGTATTAAATACGTCTAGAATTCATCCAATGTAAATTAAACGATCAGAAGATAGAAACATATGGTAATGGATGAAAAATGCTTATAGAGCAATTAAAGAAGAATGAATTCAAAGCATAAACATTATAATATTACATTTATTACAAATATTACACATAAAGATGATACCAAAGCTCGTTTGGGAATCATTCATAAAAGAATTTTATTCAATGCCGGGATGAGAATTTACATATTATGTTTTCATTTCATAATCTCCTCGTATATTAGTAGTAAGAGCTAACTCCATATGTGGTAAAATAACTATAAATATACTAGACTTGGGAGGCTCCTATGAAAAAAAATAAAGCATTATTATCTGCTTTAACACTTGCACTGATTACTCCTGTCATCGTTCTGCCAGCGCAAGTTGATGCCACTACGCCAACATTTGATGATGTGCCTAAAACACATCCATACTACAAAGAAATTAATGCTATGGCAGCAACAGGAATTATTAAAGGAAATAACAGTAAATTCAATCCAACGGCAAATGTAACACGTGCTCAAGCTGCATCGTTTACATTACGTGCAGCTAATTCCTATAACTTACGCATTTTTGACTCTCATAACATAGGAATTACAGACATAGCGCCACAGAGCGAACATTCAAAAGGCTTACAAATGCTTGTAAATGCCCTTCTGCTTATACCAAAAAACAATAAAATTGAACCAAATAAACCATTAACCCGCGGCGAGATGGCTCTTCTTTTAGAACATACTTTTAATCTTACTTTTTCAAAAGAACATCCACTAACAGACGTATCGCCGCGTTATACTGAAGCAGTTTCTGCATTGTATGAAGCGGGCATAACGACGGGAAATAACGGCAAATTCAACGAAAACGAACCCGTATCTCGCCAGCATTTCGCTTTATTTATGTCTCGTGCTATTGAATACTTCAACAATTATCCAAAGCGAGATTACATAACAGTTAACGATTCGTATAGGGATGCGAACAACATTATTCTGCATTGGGCGCGTTACACACCGAAAGCAGGATCTGAACACCGATTAAATCCTGATTCATGGAAAAGTTTATCGACCCGACAATTTTACGCATTTACACTACCAGCAATTCTAAAGGAAAATCCCGATTTATACATTACCGGCATTAACGGACATATTTTGCTGAATAATAAAAACTGGACTAATTCAAAGACAAAGGGGCTATTTGCGCAAATTCAAATTTACGTGGATGATAATAATGCTGATTTCTATTTCGATCCTTATGAAAAAAACTCATTTGAAACTATAAAACGTACTATAGCAGAAACATTTCCAGAAAAGGTAGATAAGCAAGTAATCCTTACTGAAATAGAAAACAAATATAACGAAATTAAAGCTTCAGGCAGTAAAGAAAATAATATTTCAACAATCATGCTTGACAAATCAACTGAAATCACACATGGTCTTTATAATATGGATGCGAAAATTCCGCAGCACCATTATTATATTAAAATTCGGTTCTAATATTAACCAAAGAAATAACCATCATTTTCATGGAGAAAAATGATGGTTATTTGTCTATCTGATCAGCCTTTCATAACAAACTGGATGAATATAATTTTTATATTTCGGGCTTACATACTAGGTGCCATCTAAAACCTCTATGTTAACAGTAAACACTCATTTCCGTGAAGTTAGCCCTATTAAGATATTAGTCACGAATGTCTCGCCCTTTACTATAATATATCTCCCCTTCTGAACAAATCATCGAATATCAAGACGATATTTATCTGCTTCAGTCTTCATAAATACTGCTTTAAATCCTTTATACTGCTTCGTAACTTCAGGTTTTTTACCGTTTGAAACATACTTCATAAAGTCACGGTGTACTTGATTAATTTCTTTTTCTGTATTGTTCATCAAGAAATAAGGCAATACCACTTTTAACATTTCTTTTGAACGATATGACTCTTTTGTATTTACATTTGTTAATACAAATCGGGCTTTTGTTTCCTCCCGGTTAACAGCTATTACATCTAACCGTGAACCGTCACCAGTAATGAAAATTGAGCCCATATGCTGTGTTGGATTCCAATAAAGTCCAATTGATTCAAAATCCATTGTAAACAATCGGTAATCACTGTATTTCATTGTTAATTTTGGGGCAACCCAACCGTCCCTGGAAGCCGTTCCAGTTGAAGGAATATACTCTAGTGTTGACGCACCTGTTCCTGCTTTTGGTTTTTTAACAGAACTATTCGATGCCCCTGTTGGTACGATACTTGTACCAGCAGGTAACATATTGTAAATCGGGTCATGTGTTGTCACAACATTTGTTACATAGTCAGCAGAGTCAAACATAGGAACAGTTGGTGTTCCTTTAAACATTGATAAAGATGAAGTATTAGCTGTTCTATGATCATACTTCCAATTTTTTGCTGATGGTGATACATAGACAGTATAGTTTGTTACTAAGTCGCTACGTTTAATGTATGAAATAACCCATCCGGAATTATCCAATTCGTTAACTAAGATCCATTCTAATGGTTTCGTACTTGATGCATAATGACTTTTCACAAAATCGAAATTTCTAGAAGAACTCCTTACCTGATCTCCAGCATTATATATCGTATTTACTTTTGCGGATGTTGATGGCGCATCGTATGCTTTTACACCATCTTTGATCACAGTATAAGATGTTGCTGTAATTTCAAATGGTTTTCTTTTATTTTCCGATGAGCTTGGCAAGTGAACATACTTTACTGTATCAGTATATTTTGATGCAGCTGCGTTTAAAGATGGTAGAGTGATACTGAAAATCAAGGTGAATACAAGTAATATAGCTACTGTTTTAACTTTTTGCATATTAGCTGCCTCTTTTCTTATTTATTTTTGGAGATGATCAGAAGTTAGGAAATCTATTCCTTCTAGTTTTCCTATGTATATTCTTTGCTGATTTTGTTCGGTAATAGGGAAGGTAAAGTTTTAAATTCATACACATTGAGTGTCTTTACCTTTCTATTGCTGTATATTATTTACATCCCATTTAAATACTTACTAATTATAACACGTCTGTTGGTTAACTAGTTTTACTTAAAAAATTCAATAAAAAAGAGTGAGTCCCCCTGAAATGTAAGTTACTGCAAAAGCTTTTACAATGAAGAATCTCTGTCTTGCGAATCCCAGTTTTCCAAGTTACTTCAAAATTTCATTTTCTATCATTGCAGCCCTCTAATTTATTATTGTAATATCCATACAATTTCGCCATCTGCTATAATTAATTTACAAATTTGGTTTTTCATTATCGGTGTTTGTCAATATAGTTGTCGCATCAAGCTACTTAACTTTTCTATCAAAATCAAAATCTGTTCTATTAAAAT
>NZ_JBQCJW010000040.1:0-26699 GCF_051967575.1 Solibacillus silvestris | reverse complement strand
GGGATATTCAGCTAGCGTATAAAATAAACAGACATAATTCCTGAAGAAACGAGTCCGATTGTTGTGCCAGTAGAAAACCTGTTAATTGAGATGGAAGTCCTCAATAAAGAAGACAGATTTTCAGTACCCTATGCAAAAGTGGTAGACCGTTTACTTTTGCGTCGGGTCCTTCAATGTCTGGCGGAGTTGAACGGGCGCTTTAGCGTTTTTGTTCTTATTAAAGAAATTATAGGATTTGACGTCGTAGACAATTGTCCCCTTTCAGGCAAATCGTGCAAACTAGGTTCCTTCGTGAAAAAAGTGTTGGGGCTTTTGCTTTTGCGTTGAGTCCTCCAACATTTGCTTCTCACACGATGTAAGCAATTCGGGCCATACCACATAGACTTGGGTTTTTGTCCCCCCGAAGTTTGATAGGCGCCTAAGAGCCTCTGTTCTTACGGTGATTATTAATATATTATCCAAAGTTTAGCTGTCAATCTGATGAATAAACGGAAAAACTCCGCTTATTTCTTACGATTAGTCAAGTGTATTTCTTTATTTTCTTTTATTTACTTGATTTAGATTGTTACTTGATTAAGGATCAGAATTTGTATCTAAAAAGTAGAGAGGCTGACGGGTATCACTAATTTTTATTATCCAAAAAAATTAAATTCAAATTTAGAACGTCAAAGCGAACAGGATCATAAGTAATCTGCAGTTGAAATCATTCAACAAACTTGCGCACTTTTGAACCAAGAAATGCGCTTTTTCTTTTACAAGAGAATTCTATATTCCTTACTGTGAATGCTTATGTTAATATAAGCAGCCATGTAGGATGCTTTTTAGTACAAAGTTTATATTAAGCTGAACTTACCCGCGAAAGTGAAATCGAAATGCTTGTGTAAGGAGGCAAACCTTTTTTCACTGTTTGATATTCGCATATTAAGATATTATAAAGATACATTATTAAATAAAGAAAAATATTGACGCATTTCGTATAATAGTTGCACTGGGGCTGCCTGGAATTGATTTCGAGACAAGCCTTTTCCGTGCATCAAATTATAAGACAGCGGGAGCAGGTGGAAGAATGGATGCCATTTTAAAGATAGGCGACAAAGCCGTTTACCCGATTATTTTCCCTTCTGATTATAATGGATTGGGAAGCATTAACTGTTATGTATATCAAAATGGAAATGACTATACATTAATTGACGCGGGCATTGAAAATGAAGAATTTGAGCAGTTTTTCTACCGGAAATTAAAAGAATATAATATTGAAATTACTCAAATTACCCGCATCATACTAACGCATTTTCATAACGATCATATCGGGGTAGTGAATCAAATTACGAGGGGGCACCCAATTCCTGTATATGCCAGTGAAATCGCCATCCCCCGCCTAAAATGTGAAGATGATTATTTGCGGCAGAAGCTTGCCTTTTACTATGAGTTGTATGAGCAATATGGGGTAACGGAATTTTCTCATGAACGGATGGCTAAAATGGAAAACACCCTTCGCAATAAAGAGCAGGTAATGCTGCATCCGACCATTATTCCAATAGAGGAAGGGCAACAAATAGAGGGCTTGCGTGCAGTGACTGCTCCTGGTCATTCGCCTGATTCGATTTGTTTGTTTGATGAAGAGGTAGGCTGGTTATTTGCGGGCGACTTTTTATTGGGCACAGGAATGACGAATGCTTTAATCGACCATGATGACTTAGGAAAATTGACAAATCCGGTAACCCAATATATACACTCTATCGGAAAAATAAAAGCATATCCCGTTCAATATGTCTTTGCTGGGCACGGAGCGATTTTCCGAAATTTGGATGAAGTGATGGAAAAGAGCTTAAGCAAAATTGAATATAAGCTGCAGAAACTCGTAACGAAAATCCGTGAAGGGCATCATACAGCGAAGCAGTTAGGGGTGGCGCTTTATGGAGCACGATTCGCAAAGTATTTTGTATTTACGGTTTCTGAAATTGTCGGGCTAGCACTACTTGCAGAACAGCGCGGATTGATTGTGCGTCAGTGGCAGGACAAGGAATGGTGCTTTAAAGTAATCCGTCACGTTTAAAGAAGAAAACAGCCCTCAAATGTATACAACTTTTAGTGCCGACAATCAAACGCTCCGTAAACACTATGCTTAAAATTGAAAAAACAGCTGCCTGGAAAGCATGTGCTTCAAAGGCAGCTGTTTTTGTTTTGGACGATAACTAATTACCCGAAATTACTTCCATCTCACATAAAGCGTAACAGATTTTGTTTGCGGCTTATTCCATTTTGCGAAAGCTTTCGTATACTTACTCGTTGTATAAAGATTGTTCAGCGGTTTTGTATTGACGCCGAAATCATATTTAGCAGACGCTTTGTTAATATTGGCGGATTTGATGATGGTTGTTTTCTTTCCTTTTAATGTGATTGTTTTAAGTGGATTCATCAGTACTGAACTAAATTCCACTGATTGGACAGTTGCAGGCAATGTAAGCTGTGTCAGTCTGTTGTTGAAAAAGGCACCGCCGCTGATTGTTGTCACGCCAGAAGGAAGGGTAACCGATTTTAGAACATTGTTCGCAAACGCGCCTTCTTTTAATACTTTTATATTTTTAGAGAGTTGGACAGATTGTAATTTGTTATTAGCAAATACATAAGGTCCCATCGCTGTCACACTGTCAGGAATGGCGATAGCGGTTAATTTATTTGTATCAAATGCGTGCTGGCCGATTGATGTTAAACCGTATTTTAATGACACGGAGTTTAAAGCATTGTTGACGAATGCATATTGTTCGATTATTTTTATGTTTTTTGGAATCGTCACTTTTGTTAACTTATTATCCGCAAACACGAAGCTTTCGATTTTCGTCAGCTTTGACGGGATTGTAACAGATGTCAATTTATTGTCGTTAAATGCTCCGTACTGGATGCTTTCGATGTTTGCCGGAAGTGTCAGCGATGTCAATTCGCTGTTGGCAAATGCTTCCTCTCCGATTGTTTTCACTGTTGCCGGGAATTTTACCGCTGTTAGTTTATTCATTTTAAATGCAGAGTTTTCAATTGTTTCGACAGAGTCTGGAATTGTAATTGCCGTAATATTGTTGTATGCAAAAGCATAGGGCGAGATTGTTTTTAATAGATTTGGCAAGGTAACCGAAGTTAAGGCATTGCTGGAAAAAGCATTACCTCCCACATGCATAACGCTGTTCGGCAATGTTAAACGCGGCAGCTTATTGACTTGGAATGCAGATTCCCCGATTGTTTGCAGTGAATTCGGCAAAGTTAGGTTTACAATGGCATTGCTGGCAAACGCAAATGATGGAATATCTTTAATGCCCTTGCCTATCTTCACCTGGGATAGGCGGTTTAAGTAAAATGCTTTGCGGCCAAGCTTCGTGACAGAATCAGGGATTGCTACACCTGCTATTTTATTGATGCTGAATGCTTCATTGCCGATTATTTTCAGATTTTCGGGTAAGACAAGTGTTTTACCGCCGAATACGCCTTCGCTATTGCTAAAAGCATTGTTGCCGATTACTTCTAGGTGAGCTGGTAATTGAAGCGGCTTATTTTTATCGTAATTGATCCCTGCAAATGCATATGGGCCGATAACGCGAATTGTATTTGGCAGTGTAACAGTAAACGGAATTTTATTGATTGCTTCGTTTTCCGACTTAATCATTGAATGCTGTGTTGTAAAAGCAAATGGCGCAATTTCTGTAACGGGAATGCCGTTAATCGCTGCTGGTATATTGAACGATGTATTTGCTGCGTTTTCATCAAAGCCCGTAATTTTAATTTCCTTTTGGCCGTTATGTTCGAAAATTGCGTAATATAAATTTTCATATTGATGATCATGATTGCTTTGTAAATGGTCTGGTAATGTCAACTCCATTTTACTACTGTCATAAGGGGCGTTAACGATCGATGCGCCGATTGTTGTGACTGAATCCGGAACAGTTAAAGATGAAATGGCATTACCTAAAAAAGCTTCTGCCCCGATCTCTTCAAGTCCATTAGGCAATGTCACGTTTTGAATTCTGTTGTATGCAAATGCGCCATCACCAATACGTTTTAACGTTTTCGGAAAACTAACAGCATGGACGATTTTCTCTTCATAATTCGGGTTATCAAAATTAAACCATTCTATATCGATCGCAAATGCCATATTGGCAATTTCCGTAACAGGATAGCCCGCAATTGTTTCTGGGATGACTAAGTTTTTCGGTGCAGAGGAGCCAAGGATTCGCACCTCCTTTTTCCCATTATTAGCGATGAAGATTTCATATGTGAGATTTTTGTACGTCTGTTGAGACGCCGCTGAAGTAAAGCTGCCAAATCCGATAATAGAAATGAGCAACAGTGCTACCGTTACAACTAGTTTTTTCATATTTAAAACCCTCTCTTTATGTTGGAATTATCGTACAGACGGATTTTTTGCAAATTAGTTTCAAAATTTTTTATAAATATTTTACGGGATATATTCATTCGGATTTCTAAGTTCCTTATTAAATGGCAAACTACGGAATGAAGCTTGTTGATATTGAAATAGTACAGAATAGAAAAGGTTCCTGCCGCATATTAGCAAGAACCTTTTCTTTTTACTCCAATGTCAATGTTCCATTATAGGTCGTTCCTTGGTCACGGCCGGCATCACAATAAAACTCAACTGTTTTAATAGTTTTATTATTAAGCCGTTCGAATTCAATAACACATCGATCGCCATCCGCTGTTTTTGACATGCGCGCTTTTGTATCGGATGTGAATGCCACCGAACCTTCTATTGTTCCCGATGCCCAGCCGTCGTACGTATAATACGTCACATGAAAGCCGGTTTTTGTGCTATTGGAAATCGTTAGCACACGGCCTTTCGAATCAAGATCACCTTTTCCGTAATTGTAAAAGTACGTATACTCGCCATCCCAAGTTTTGCTTGGTTTTTTGTCTGCGGCAGGCGTCCAGTTTGACCCTTTCCGCAATGAGGCATCGAGCATATTACGCGCGGAGTTGGCACGCTGATAAAGCGGATTCGTATCGGCATAGCTTTCTTCCGCTATATCTGAACGGTAGAAGAAGCTTTTACTTTGCATTTTATAAAATAACGACACGAGCTGAGAACGCGTTAAATTATTGGACGCGCCGAAAAAGCGCTGCAAGTTTGTTTGCTCGTATTTCGGATTTTGCCCGTTTGAAATATCATGATTCAGCAAAAATTGGATGGCGCTATTTAAAGTCGTTTGCCCATCCATGACATAAGCAATCGCCTGTGCAACAGTCCCTCGCTTTACTGCGGCTCCCCGGATATTATTCTGGAAATAGCCGTTCAAAGGCACGCGATATGCCGCAAGTGTGTTGTAATTCGAATCGGACGGGATTTCGTTCGGCGTGAATTTTTTCAGTTCCTCTGTAACAGGCTCCAAATCAAAATAGCTCACCAGAATTTGCGCGAACTGCTGCTCTGTGACAGGCTGGTTTGGGCGGAAAGTACCGTTTGCATAGCCATTGATAATATTAAAATCATATGCCCATTTAATCGCATCATACGCATAATGATCTGTCGGCACATCTTTAAAAATCTGCTTAGCTGCCTCTGTTTTGGATGCAAAGGTAAAACAAGACAGCACAACAATCATACAAATAAGCGTCATACAGAAGCGTTTCATAAAAGTGCCTCCTTCTTTTAAAATTGGATTAATTTGACTGTAGCATGTCCGTACTGCTCATGCAAATCTATAGAGAGAGTTTACTAATCTGGAATTTGCCCCCCCTGTTTTGGCGCCTCCTTCTTTTTTTATAGTCGAATCCCTATTTATGTTCTAAAATATGGTATATGGACCGATATAAAAAGTAATGTATTTTTGTATATAAATAGAAGTGAGAAGGGGAAGTGTCATACATGCACCAATCGAAGAAAATGCTGGCGGCATTAGCAGCAATCCCGGCGAGTGTAATTTTTGCGGACGGGGCGTTTGCGGCTGACAATGAAGCGACAAAAACTGCAACTTTTGAAATAAAAAATGATTTTATTGGAAACACGACGTTTACAAACGAGCAAAGCACAAGAAGTGTAGCATTAGCTGCAAAGGGAGATTTGGAAGCCCAAATCCATTTTGAATTAGCCAACTTTACGAAGGGCTTCACCATTACATATTCAGGGACAGATGCAGGGAACTATAAAGAGATAATCGAGGGAACGCTTAGCGATATTAAAAGAAATTTAAATAAGCAGGATAATGTAACACCAGCTTCGGCAGACACGGCAACAGCCTTTGATACTACAGAGCTTTACGGAATGTTCAACAATATGCGTGTAAAAGCAACGGAAACATTGGCAGACGGGAAAGTATCATTTGTTAAGCTGGAGTTTTCGGTAAGTTATTTTGGAACGAAGGCAGATTTGGAAAATGCAAAAAATGACCATACCGTTACTAGCCTTGGGACGGAACCGATTCAGCGGGTAAAAGCAGTACATGACTACATCATAAAAAATGCCCATTATTCGGCAAATAATCATAGCTTCAGCACTATATTCAGCAGTGGAGGCTCTTCGCATTCATATGCATTTTGGACATATGTATTGCTGAAAAAAATGGATCCGGCTTTTCCGGTAGAATATGTGTACGGCATTGCAAATGGCGAATATCGTTCATGGAATATCGTTAAAATCGGCAATGAATGGTACCATTTGGACGCGGCAGGAAATGACCCAGCCGAAAAAGGGAATCAAACGATTAATTACCGATATTTTTTAACATACACAGAAAATGAACGACGTATTATTAGCACAACCGCACATAATAGTGCCATCACAAGTACGAACTATAATTATTTTAAAACAGCTGATAATCTGGCCCAATCCAGTGATGCAATCTATTATGCGGACACGGAATCAAATGGCGAAATTTATAAATTAGCTTTGAATACGTTAGCTAGTTCAAAGCTGCCTATATCTAAAGCCAATGCTTCAACTGGTACAGGAAGAATGGTGTACTATAAGCAAACATCGGGAGACACGGCGACAGTTGTTGGCGAATATTTGTACTTCATTAATGACAGTCGAGGCAAATATTTATACCGCTATAATTTAAACGGCAATGAAGAACCGACTCTTTTAGTGAAAGAGCAAATTGAGTCGATTGCATTAAGCGGCGCATCTCTAATTTATAAAATTAAAGGTGGAGATGAAGATTTTCTGCCTTTAAACAGTTTAGTAGCATTGGATATTGAATTAGCCGGAAAAGTAGTCGATGCGATCGAGGCCATCGATAAAAACAAATCAACATTTAAAGAGGATGTTAAAAAAGCGCGTATATTGTATATGGCTTTAACGGAGGAACAAAAAAAATACGTTACGCCGGCAGCTTACAATAAGCTATTGGAATTTGAAGCGGGGCTGGGCACGGAAGTAAAATTAAAAGAAATTATTGATAAAATAAATGCATTGGACCCGTTGAATGATAATTATGTTAACGATGTAGAAAGTGCATATAAGTCTGCCAATGCATATGGAAATCAGAGCGCTATTTATAACTACTCCATTCTGAAAGCGGCCGTTGATAAGATTAACGCAGCAAAAAAGCTGAGTGAAGAGTTGGATAACAGGATTCAAGACATAGCAAATGAACAAGACAAAAATCTGTTTAACCAGTATGAGGATTTTATTCCGTTCATTGAAAACCTGCTGAAAGAATACGATAGTTTACTGCCATCGATTCGCGAAGTGTTTAAAAACAAATTAGAATTCGATGGTTATCGCCAAACAGCCGCACAATTGCGCAAAGTGGCGGAAAACTTTATGAATGAAGTGAAAATCATCGATGAAAATTCAGCCGACTTCTTTACGTTAATGGATTCGCTAGTATTGAGGCAAAATGATTTTGTAGCAAGTCAAAAGAAACTGATTAGCTCGCAGGCATCTGCCGTAACCCAAAAGTTAGCGTTATATAATACGTTGAAGCAAGAGGTAGCAGCATTTAAAGAAACGATGTCTATTATTACAGCGGCGAATGTTGACACGATTAGCTTGACGGCTGAGCTGATTGCAAAGATGAAGGCAGCACAGCAGCAATATGGCAAATTGAAGCCAGCCCAAGTAGCCGAACTAACGGCTGAGAAGGGTTTGCTGGATAAAATTCTGCAACGTATCGATACATTGACAAGCAATGTGAAATTACAGGAATTGGATTTGCTACTATCACAATTTACACTTGCAAGCTTGACTGCATTGGATGGGATTACATCGACGCTATCTACAGCGGATACGGCTATTATAGAAATTGAAAGCGACCTAACTCTTGGAGGAGAGGAGCGCGTGCTGGACTTGCTGTCTGCCAAAGCAAAGGAAAACTATGCATTGTTGAAAAGCTTAGCAGAAAAGGTTGATGGGGCAAAAGCTTTGAAAGCTGAGATGAATGATTTAACTGACGACTCATCAGCTACAGCAATAGCGGATTTAAGAGTGCGCTATAATGCACTGGACAATGCGCTGAAAAAATTCTTCACTGTGGAAGAGCAAATTTTGAATGCTCAAGAGCAGCGATTGCAAAATGAAACGAACCAATCCATAGTCGATAAATTAATTGCTGATATTGCCACATTAAGCGAACAGTCAGAGCTGGCAGATATTATTAAAGTTAAAGAGCAATATGAATTGTTAGATCGAGCTTTACAGGCTAATGTTACGAACAGAGACCATTTATTAACAATATGGGCTAAGGTAAAGGCTGAGGTTGAAGCATACGAAAAAGCGATTGAAGACGTCAACAAAGCAATCGAGGCATTAAATGCAAACTCATCAAGAGAAGAAATTGAGAAAGTTCAGGAGGCCTATAATAACCTTTCCCAAGACCAGCAGCAACGAGTTAATAATTATGGCAAGCTGGAGCTGCTTTTAGAGGCTTTGGATGGTCTAGAGACGGAATTGGCAAATCGAACTGCCGCTGAAAAAGTAATGGAAATGATTCAAGTTCTGAACAATGAGTCGACACCGGCAGAGATCAAGGCGGCCCGCGATGCGTATGAAGCATTGACTGAAGAAGCGAAAAAGCTAGTAAATGAACGTGTATTGCAAAATCTTGAGTATTTCGAGTCATTGCTGGCAACCCAAACAGAACAAGCCGAAAAAGAAGCGAAAACGGTGATGGATCGCATTAATCGCATTGATAAAACAAAATATACAGAAGCTCAAATCAAAAGTATTCGTATGGCGTACAATGCGTTAAGCGAGCTTGCGAAAACTTTCGTGACAAACTTGCATATTTTAGTCGATGCCGAAAATTATATTATTTATCAAAATACAGTTGTCAAACAGGCTAAGCTTGATGCAAATGCATTCGATCTGCACATGAACACTATTAACCGTAATTCGTCCATGCAGGAAATTGCCAAGGCGCGTTCGCTGTACAATAAGTTGTCAGCGGAAGCGAAAAGGCATGTCACTACATTGGAAAAGCTTGTCCGTCTTGAAACGATGTGGAATGACCCGCAATATTTGGAGCTTGTATTTACGTATTATCCGGAATATGTCAATGCGGTGAAACCAGGAGCGATAGCGGTTGAAAAGCCGACATACGACCCGCTCTACATCCCGGACGATTCAACGAGTGCACAGTCGCCAGGTTCAGTGGCTGAAACCATTCCAAAGACAGCTACATGGTCACAATATGAAACGATGACCTATCAAAACGGACGCTATACAACACAAATTACAGCTGCCCAAGTGAGCAATATAGCGGATCGTAATATGCGCTTGAAAGCCGGAAATATTGAGATTATTATTCCGAGATCTGAAATCCAAGCATCCACAGCGACAGTCGGGGTGTCTGTAAATATGGAGAATCAGCAGCTTAACATACAATTTACAGAAGGCAATAACGCAAAAGCCTTCTCAAGCACAGTGGAAATTCATGTTCCAATCAGTTCATTCAATGCGAATGCCTCTCAAATTATTGAGCGTGTTACATCACTTGGCTCATCGCCTGCATCCTTTAAAGTCGATGGCTCGAATTTTATTATTCGGACAACGACAAGCGGCACATTTAAAGCAGCGACGAGCAATGTATTGTACACGGATATACCAGGCAATGCACAGGGCGAGGCAATCCGCGAGCTGGCAAAGCGTGGAATAACATTTAGCACGACAGGGGCAGGGCGTCTCAGCCAAAGCTATAAGCAAGTGAACAAGCTTGATGTAGCGACGATGATAGCTTCGGCGCTCGATATATCCAGCAATGCAAAATCAGCCTATTTGGATATAGAAAATGGGCAGCAGTTGCAGCGTGCGCAAGGCTTATTGGAGGCGGGCATTATGAGCGGCGCTACATCTTCGCGCTTCAATGCAACTAGTACAATGACAAAGCAGGAAGCGGCGATTATTATTGCGAATATGTACCGCTATTTAAACCAGGACCTGTCGAAAGTGTACAATGAATTACAGTCAAACTACCGTGATATTGCGGATTTATCATTTGAAGCGCGTCAAAGCATCGCCATTTTGGAGTTGTTCGGCGTTGTCGATGGGACAGGTTCGTTTAATCCGACACAATCATTATCGCGCGGTGAATTTGCGAAGTTATTTTACGACGCGTTAATCGCAATCAATTATTTATAATTAATCAAGTGCCTACGATTTTCAACGTAAAATTGTAGGCGCTTTTTGGTGATGATAATATGTTTTTTAGTCAAACTCCATTCGATTTTAACTGTCCCCCGTTCTTTTAGCCAATAAATTCTTCATCAGCCAACATCGGTAAATTCGGCAAGAAAGCGAAAGATTCCGACAGTTCCATGATTTTATTCACCAAAATACGCTATAATAAAAAACTAAAGCGAATAAACACAAAAGGAGTGCTCGCATGGACTACTTATCAATGATTTTCTTCAAAATCGTAGCACCGATTTTAGTGTTACTGATCATCGGCGCAGTTCTACAACGCAAATTTCAATTCAATCTTAAAGCATTATCGCATCTCATTACATATTGCTTCATGCCGGCAGCGGTTTTCATTAATATTTATGAAACTTCTATTGAAATGAGTGTACTCGGCCAAATTACCTTTTTCATCATTTTATTTATCGGCTCGCAAATGCTGCTTGGCCAGCTGTTCGCAAAGCTGTTGAAGCTCGATAAAAAAGAATCGGCTATTTTTAAAAATAGTGTCGTTTTGATAAATTCCGGGAACTACGGCATCCCTGTTGCCCAAATGATTTTTGCGGCACAGCCTATCGGAGTGGCGATTCAAGTCATTCTTTTAATCTTTCAAAATGTAACGACATATACATACGGGCTATATAATTTAATCTCTTCTACAAAATCCGGCATGGGGATTGTAAAGGACTTTTTAAAAATGCCGATTTTGCATGCGCTTATTATCGGGGCGGCATTGAACTACTTTAACATCCCGATCCCGGATACATTCAGCATCCCGCTTGATCATATTGCAGATGGCTTTATCGCGGTTGCGCTTATTACGTTAGGGGCACAGCTTTCCACTATAGAAATGCGGACGATGTTCAATAAGACGGTTTTTGTCAGCTGCTTTACAAGGCTGATTATAGGACCGGCAACAGCGCTCATTTTAATTTTTGCTTTAGGCTTGGATGGGGTCGTGGCCCAATCGCTATTTATCGCAAGCGGTTTTCCAACTTCACGCAATAGCTCAAGTTTAGCACTTGAATATGACATCGAATCCGCATCGGCGGCCCAGACCGTTCTCTTTTCTACAATTATTAGCTGTATAACAGTAACAATCGTAATTTATATATCAACCATTTTATTTGTTTAATAGCATCTATGAAAGGGAATATCCTTTTCATGGATTTTTGTGATATTTTTTTGCTTATATTTTAAAAAAATTATAAAAATTTATGCTTTTAAAACTTATGGTTAATTCAAATGTATTAATTTATTGTAAAGTGTATAAAATTCGCTACTTTATGTTGAAATATTATGGAATGTGCAACATAATTAAGTTGATAGTGACGCTATCATTTTTGCGGAGGGAGCGAATACAAAATGACAAACATTCAATGGGAAAAAGAAGTTGATGTGATCGTTCTAGGTTCAGGAGGAGCTGCTTTATCGGCAGCAGTAGCAGCAGCGGACAACGGAGCCTCTGTTTTAGTATTGGAAAAAACGCACCAAATCGGTGGAACGACAGCTTATTCGGGCGGGGTTCCTTGGGTACCGATGAATCATTATATGAAAGAAGCAGGTTATGAAGACAATCGTGAAGATGCGATCAACTTTATTAAGCGTTTAGCTTTAGGGCGTGCAGAAGATAAAATGATTGAGCGCTTTGTTGATAAAGGCCATGAAGTATTTAAAGCATTGCATGATAAAACACCTTTACGTTTCACAACGCCACAAGGTTATCCAGAATACTATAAAAACTTGCCGGAAGCATTGAAAAATGGCACTCGCTCATTAGATCCAGCACCGTTTAGCTTAGATGAAATCGGTGAATGGGGCATGAGTTTACGCCAAAACCCAATTTTCCCGCCATTAACATTAAATGAAGGCGGCGCAGTAGGCGGAATTGACTTCCAAATGATTGCGGAGCGTATGCAAAATAATATTGTGACAATGGGTCGTTCATTAATTGCCTCATTGTTTAAAGGCTGTTTAGACCGCGGAGTGGAAACATTGCTTCATACAGCGGGCAAAGAGCTAGTATTAGGCGATGATAGAGAAATCATCGGTGTTATTGCGGAAACATCTGATGGCGAGAAGAAGTACTTCAAAGCAAATAAGGGCGTTATTTTGGCATCTGGCGGCTTTGAATGGAATAAACAATTGACAAAGGCGTTTTTAAAAATGGATATTACGCACCCGGTTTCTCCTCCAGGAAATGAAGGGGATGCGCTTATGATGGCGATGAAAGCGGGCGCGGCGTTAGATAATATGAGTGAAGCATGGTGGTATCCGGCGATGGTTGATCCGACATTTGAATACGAGGATCATGTAATGGCACAGCTTGGCGGCGGTCGTAACGGTCCGAACTCTATCGTTGTAAACAAGCATGGACGCCGTTTCACGAATGAAGGAACGACTTATAATGATATGCCTCGCGCATTCTTCAATTTTGATGCGGTCGAATTTGAATTCCCGAATGAAGCACCAGTATGGATGATTTTTGACCAGCAATTGAAGGATAGCCAATTGATCATTACGATGACTCCTGGTGATCCAGCTCCGGAATGGGTAGACCAAGCGCCAACTATCCGTGAGTTAGCTGGAAAAATCGGTGTGAATGCAGATAATTTGGAAGATGAGGTAGCGAAGTGGAACCGCTACTGTGAAGATAAAAAGGATCCGGATTTCCGCCGCGGCACAACACAATTTGAAAACTTGACAGGCGGCGGGGCAAGCCCGGAAGCGAATTTAGGCAAAATCGAAAAAGGGCCATTTTATGCATTGCCAATCTATTTAGGTGCACTCGGCACAAACGGCGGACCAAAAATCGACGAAAATGGACAAGTAGTGAACTTTGCAGGACAGCCAATTAAAGGCTTATACGCAGCGGGGAATGCATCAGCAAACCCAATTGGCCCAATTTATCCAAGTGCCGGCGGAACAATCGGAACAGGTATGGTATTCGGTTATTTAGCAGGGGAACATGCAGCAAAATCAAACTAAGAGGTGACTTAATATGCCAGCAGGAACACATTCAGTAACAGTGCCTTTAAATATTCAGACAATCTGGAAGTTCGTACAAGATATGAATAATTGGGCACCACTTGTACCAGGATACATCGAACATGAGATTATTAATGATCGCGAATCTACATGGGCATTTAAAGGTGATCTAGGTTTCATGAAGAAAACTGTAAAGCTCAAAATCGATATTACAGAGTGGAACGAGCCTTCAGGAGTTATTTTCGATTTAACGGGAATCTCTGACAACTTCAAAGGCGGGGGCTATTTCAAAGCAGAAGCGGTCAATGAAAACGAAACGATTATGTCCGGCAATTTGGATATTACAGCGGGCGGCATGATGGGACCGATGATCAATCAAATTTTAGTGAAGTTCGTGCCGCAAACAGCACAGGATTTAACGGATGCGATTGTCGCAAAGGTCATCGAAATTAATCAATAACAATACAAATGAGGAGGCGCCTTAAAAGGTACCTCCTCGTTTTAAATATGATAAGATAAGCTGTTTTACTTCTTCCAATCCTTTTTTTGAAGGGACAGGAACGATTGAATTTGGCAATAAGCTTAAAAACGCATATTTTTTTATAGCTATACCGAAAAGATTCATCATTGTCATAACGGTCATATTCTTCGCGTTTTCTTCGGAAATAGAGCCGTCTTCAACACCTTGTTCCAATGCCTGGTTCATTACCCGCCCAATCTTCGTATAGGATTGATTGATTTCATTCAGTAAATCTTCTTCGACTGGATTATAAGTAATATAATATTCAAATGACTCCAGCAATGTCACGGCATCGCGTTTAGCCGTATAAACATATTGAATATATGCATCAATAATCGCTTCGATTTTTTCATAGCCACTAGAGGAAGAGCTGTTAATATCATCAAAGTGAGGAACCATTTCTTCTATCACGTTTTTAATAATTTCGATAATAAGAAGCTCCTTGCGTGGAAAATAGCGGAATAATGTAGCGACGCCTACAGATGCCTCATCCGCAATTTTCTGCATTGTCGTTCGTTCAAAGCCGTATTCGGTAAATAAATGCCTTGCAGCAGCTAACATTTGCTGCCGTTTTAATTGTTTCGCTTGCAAAACTATCCCTCCAAAAAAATATTATCCCTTTCCCATCATACACAAATTTGCTGAAAAGGGGGCCCAATAGACAAAAAAACCGCAAGTATCCCCTCAGATACTTGCGGCTGTAAGCGATTATAGTTTGGATATCAATAACGCTTTCGTATTCTAGTAAGCACTATAACAATTAAAAGCTTGTAAATTCAACTGTCTGAGCAAGAAGCTAAATTCATAAATTACTATACAAATGCATTGGTAAAATTATTTAACGTATGGGTTTGAAAGATCCATACCTTCTAATGAAAGACCCATTGCCTTAGCTACACCTTCACCGTATGCTGGATCTGCTAAGTAGCAGTGTAGAATATGGCGGCGCTTGATGAACTCTTCCACCCCATCCATTTCAGCGGCAGTTGTTTCGCATAAACGCTGTTGCTGTTCCGGTGTTTGAAGACGGAACAATTTGCCTGGCTGCTCAAAGTAGTTGTTGTCATCTTCACGGAAGTCGTAGATGTCAGCAGGACCATCAAGAGCTAGTGCAGGATCTTTGTATTGTGATTGACCCTGTAATGCGCCATAGCTGTTTGGATAATACGTTATTGCAGAACCGCGGTTTCCGTCAGCACGGCCTTGACCATCACGGTGGTATACCATGAATGGGCATTTTGGTGTGTTTACCGGAATTTGGTGGTGGTTAACGCCTAATCGGTAACGAGTCGCATCTTGGTAAGCGAATAAACGAGCTTGCAGCATGCGGTCTGGCGAGAATGAAATACCAGGTACAACGTTTGATGGAGCGAATGCAGCTTGCTCTACATCAGCGAAGTAGTTTTCCGAGTTACGGTTTAGTTCGAACTCGCCAACTTCGATTAATGGATACTCGGATTTGTACCAAACTTTTGTTAAATCGAATGGATTGTCTTTAGAGTTGCGAGCTTGCTCTTCTGTCATCACTTGAATGTACATTTTCCATTTCGGGAAATCACCTTTTTCGATTGATTCGAATAGGTCGCGCTGAGAAGATTCACGGTCTTTACCGATAATTTCAGCAGCTTCTGCACCTGTCAAGTTTTTGATTCCTTGCTGTGTACGGAAGTGGAATTTCACATATACACGTTCGCCGGCTTCGTTGATCATTGAGTAAGTATGCGAACCGAAACCATGCATATTGCGGTAGCCTGTCGGAATACCACGGTCAGACATTACGATTGTTACTTGGTGCAACGCTTCCGGTAGTGATGTCCAGAAATCCCAGTTTGAGTTGCCGTTGTGCATGTTCGTTTTTGGATCCCGCTTTACAACGTGGTTTAAGTCCGGGAAGTGTAAAGGATCACGGAAGAAGAATACAGGCGTGTTGTTACCGACCATATCCCAGTTGCCTTCTTCAGTATAGAATTTTAATGCGAAGCCGCGAATATCGCGCTCAGCATCTGCCGCACCGCGTTCACCGGCTACAGTTGAGAAACGTGCGAACATTTCTGTTTTCTTGCCAACTTCCGAGAAGATTTTTGCTTTTGTATATTTTGTAATATCATGCGTTACAGTAAAAGTACCGAATGCACCAGAACCTTTTGCGTGCATACGACGCTCAGGAATAACTTCACGGTTGAAATTCGCCAATTTCTCAATTAGGAATACGTCTTGCAATAAAATTGGACCACGGCGACCAGCTGTTTGCACATCATCGTTTGATACAACCGGAGCACCAGTAATTGTTGTTAAACGTTCATTTGTCATATGTAGTTCCCCCTAAATTGGTTTTAAAAAACTCTTCATAAATACTATAGCAAATCTACATCAGAATTGCTACTACATTATAATAATTCTTTTTAAGGAATCTTTATATTGAAATACTAATTATATATTATAATAATATTTTTCAATCATAATAAGGCAATTATATCTTTTTGGCAGTAGGATGGAAAATATTGAGCCTTATATTTTGTCATTAACCGCAATTTTTCATTTCGCCCGTAATTTGGGAGGAGTTCCTCAGTAGTTTCCTATATAATAGGAGACAGTACGTAGCGGAAAGGAATTTTTTATGCAACTCACGTTAACATTTATCATTTTGGCAGTTACGATTCTTTTATTTACGACAAACCGTATACGTGCGGATCTTGTCGCGATTATGGCGCTATTATCATTTGTCATTCTAGATATTTTAACGCCAGCGGAAGCGCTTGCTGGATTTTCAAATTCTGTTGTCATTATGATTGCGGGCCTTTTTGTTGTAGGGGCAGGTATTTTGCGGACAGGGCTAGCTGGGATGGCGGGGAATCTTTTATTGAAATGGTCAGGGGACAATGAGCTCCGTCTCTTTATTTTATTGCTCGTCATTGTTGCGGTCGTTGGTGCGTTTATGAGTAATACAGGGACGGTCGCATTAATGCTGCCGATTGTTGTTTCGATTGCGCTCAGCATAAAGGTGGGCCCGTCGAAGTTTTTAATGCCGCTCTCGTATATTGCGAGCATGTCGGGACTCATGACATTGATCGCTTCTCCGACAAACTTAATCGCTTCGCAAACACTTGTAGACCACGGCTTTGAGAAGCTGGGCTTTTTTACAATTACGCCAATAGGCATCATTGCGACGATTACCGTCATTATTTATTTAGTTTTGGTGCGCAATGTATTGTTGCCAAATGAGGAAAACCGTTCACAGTCGAGTGCGGGCTATAAATTGTCCCCAAAGAAAATCGCCAAGGAATATGACCTCCAGGACAAATTATTCCGCGTTGTTGTAAGTGATCAGTCAACAATCATCGAGAAAAAACTGGTCGATTTGAAGTTGCCTGCCACATACCATATTTACATTATGAAAATAAAACGAGGTGCCATACAGGAAGGCATTAATTTACGTCCGATGACTTACCAGGAATTGGCGGGTCCTGCGAGTGTGATTCATGCTGGCGACGAGCTGTATGTTCAGGGGTTTGTAAACGATGTGGCACGTTTTGCCCATGATTTTGCATTAACGATCCAGCCGTTTGAAGATAATGCAGAAGAGCTCGTTTCTAAAAAAATCGGAGTTGCGGAAGTTTTGCTGACGCCCCAGTCCCGTTTAATCGGTGAGTCTGTCAGTAAAATCGGCTTCCGTGAAAAATACAATTTAAATATTTTAGGCATTAACCGAAAAGGCGATTACTTATTAAAAAATATGGCTGAGCAAAAGCTGCGTTTCGGGGATGCAATTTTAGTACAGGGAACATGGGATGAAATTGAACTATTATCCCGCGAAACGCAGGATGTTGTTGTCGTAGGGCAGCCTCGTGAGCATGCAGGTGCAGCGGCGGCAAACGGCAAGGCGCCGATTGCAGGAATAATTATGCTGTTTATGATAGGGCTTATGGTATTTGAAGTGTTTGATGCCGTTATTGCTGTCTTAATCGGTGCGGTACTCATGATGATTACAGGCTGCCTGCGAAATATGGATGATGCTTATAGCAAGATGAATTTTGAAAGTATCGTCCTTGTAGCTGCAATGCTTCCGATGGCGACCGCACTCGAAAAAACAGGCGGTATGTCCATCTTGGCAGAAGGAATCATTAATCTGCTTGGAGATTTCGGTCCTTATGGTGTGCTGATGGGGATTTATTTATTGACGGTTGTCTTTGGGCAATTTGTCAGTAATACGGCAACGGCAGTACTGTTTTCGCCAATTGCGATTGCAGCAGCTTTAGCGATGGATGCAAACCCGTATACTTTCATGATTGGTGTGGCGACCGCCGCGAGCATGGCATTTGCGACACCGATCGCATCACCGACTAACTCGCTTGTATTAACAGCTGGCGGCTATAAATTTATGGATTTCGTAAAAGTCGGGGTGCCGTTACAGGTGATTATGTTTATTGTGATGATGATTGCGGTGCCGTTGCTGTTTCCGTTTTAGCGGATTGGGTTAGGGATTGTGCGAAAGCTGAAGTTGTTTCAATAAAGTAGCGTGAGATTTTTGGATTAGATAATTGAAATTCTGAAGAAAGCAGTTCCTAGGGATACAGAATGAAGCATTGAGAGTCGATATTGTTTATTCAGTGATTCAACCTTCATTAACAGGCTTTTTATTCAAATAACAATTTGGTGCATTTCATCAAGAAGTGCGCCTTTATTTAGTTATTACTTGGTCGAAAAGCAGCAGCCGTATCCTAAAATGCCGAGGATGGTTAGAAGAAGGTAAAAAATACTGAATATCCGCACTTAAGATAAAGAATGGCCGCTATTATCGGTTGAGAGTTCAAGTTAAGCGCCCCATCTGAGGAATAGACGGAGAAATTCCGCCTATTTAGAAAATAAAATAGAAAACAGCCTAAATAGACGGAAAATTTCCGCCTATTGACTTAAAAAACATGGAAATAAGGAATTTTTCTCCCCTTAAGCGGAAAAATTCCCCTTATTTTCCCCGAAATGAGTCCGATTCCGCAAATAACCGGAATTTTTCCGCTTATTTTACTTCCCCTAAATTGAATTAGTGATTTGTGATCCGCCTTGCCGATACAAAGCCTCCCGCAATGGAAATCCATTTGTTTTGCCTCAGCCTGTTTCCTATACCCTATCTTGTAGCCGTGGTTTTCCAATAATGTCTATTTACTACTATATTTATCTACAGTGATCTGAATAATATATAGGATTAATAGACCTATCGTCGTCCAAAATGAAAAGAATAAGGCATCTCTCCATTGGGTGTCTTGGAACGCTTCATAATTAATATATAACCTGATAAAAAATGAAAGAATAAAAATGGTAAACAGTAAAAAAATCATTTTTCTATGTTTCATACACTTCATCTCTCCTTATACTTCTCCAGAATCAACAAACAAAATGAATGGATGTACTTTCTTCGTAAAAATTGAATACTAGTTGTACAAATTCCCCCGTTTTTCGTGTCAAGGCGGCACCAAGCCCCTCCTGTAATGTACTTCTTCAGACTTCCTCGCCATCCCGAGGCATGTTCCTCATCTGCAAACGATAGCGGTAGGGCGTTAAATGATAGTATTCACGGAACACCTTCGTGAAGTAATTGCTGTCCGTGAAGCCGACCATCTCTGCAACTGCTGCAATCCCCATATTCGTCTCCATTAATAATTTTTCGGCTTGCTGTACCCGGTGCTGCTGCAAAAACTTCCGAAACGGAATTCCGCGTTTTTTCGAAAATATATTGCTTAAATAATTGGCGCTTATATTTAATTCATTTGCTGCAAGCTGTAATGTGAGTTCAGGATTTTTATAGTCGTGTTCAATCATTTCAACAGCCAATTCAACATAATCCGCAATGCTTTGCTGCTGTATATTTTTTACTGCTTCCATTAGAAGCTGTGTAAACAAAATAAATTCGTGAATAATCGCATATAAAATAGGATGCTCCAAAATAAAGTGAAACAATGCCCGGTACGGCTCTTCAATTTTAGCCTGCTGCTGCAGATGATACTTCATCATAAACCGGCGGATTTGGGCTAAAATGCTCGTCAAATGAATACGGACATCATCTTGCCGATAATATGTGGAAGCATGTGTAAGCGCATATAAAAAATCTTTAATCGCTTTCAAGTCTCCGTTTTCAAGACTGGTAATCCATAGTTGCTGCTCTTCGGGTGTCAGCAGAGGGTCGAGCCTCGTCACATGGAGCGTTTGCGAGCTTTTGAAAATATGGGAATAACCTTTATAAAAACGTTGTGCCAAAGTTTTTTTGCATGCTTGGTACATCGTTAGAAGCGTCGTTTCCTCGCCGTCATAAACTGCGATATTCAGTGCCTCATCACTAAATTTCTCCCATTCCTTACTCATAATTCTGAGTTGCTTTACGAGCTGTGCAAAATCATCCATCTCGACAATGCAAATGACGCGGTTTTGCAAGGGGAGGGCAATAAGGCTGTGGAAAATAGGCAGATCAATGAGCCATTCATACAGGGTTAAATTATGCTGGTAGTTGGCACATTCAATTAAAAAGAATGCTCTTCCTTTTAATGAGAAAGTTTCTGGCTTATTTAAATACAAATCCGAATATAATTGTGTTTCGATTGGAAGAGAGCTACTCATAATAGCTGCTTGTTTCGGTGGAGGGATTTGTAAAAGGGCCGATTTCAGCTGCTCTAATGGAATCGGCTTTACAAATAAATCAATCGCCTTCAAGCGGATTGCCTTCATCGCTTGCTGGAAAATGGGCTCTGCTGTGACACCGATAATTGGAATGGACTGCTTATGCAAAAATTGCTCGACAGAAGAAGAAACCAATTCCATTTCAATGAGCAGCACTTGTGGCTGTATATCAAAAAAAACTTCCGGCAATTTACTGCTATCCATCATTCCAATTACTTCAATATCACTCATAAAATAATTTCTTAAATACCATTCAATCCCTTTCACTTCTTCACGATCTCGCTCAACAATTAAAATTTTCAATAACATCACACCTTAAAAAATTCTATATCTTATAAAAACACTAAAAATAGTTCAAACTAATTTTATTTTATTAAAATTCTACTATAAATCAGTTTATTATTCTATTTATTCTAAATTGAAAGATATCTATAGTTTAAATAACAAAGGGGTGGTGGGATGACAAAGTATCAACAAGAACATGAACTGCCAAAAACAGGCCAGTTTGAAATGAGCATTTTTATTAAAATGGCAGTTTGCAGTTTAATCGGGATTTTCAGTTTTTTCATAACATTTGAATGGAATGGAAAATCATCAATTTTAATTGATCATGTCGTAAGCGCTTTCACAACATATGCACCAACAATGGTAAATGGATATGTATTGATTCTTTTAGTGCTTGGCGCATTTTATCCATTTGTTACGAAAAAGTGGAAGACTTCAAAGGTAAATATGGTGTTATCGTTTTTCAAACTAGGGGGATTAGTTGCTGGGGTTATGCTTATTTTCGGTTTTGGGCCTGCATGGTTATTTAATCCGGATATTGGTCCATTTTTATTGGAAAAATTGATTAAGCCTGTGGGGTTAGTCATTCCGATAGGGTCCATTTTTTTAGCATTGCTTGTGTGCTATGGCTTGCTTGAATTTATAGGGGTGTTCATGCAGCCGGTTATGAAGCCGATTTTTAAAACACCTGGTCGTTCAGCGGTTGATGCAGTGGCATCATTTGTAGGAAGTTATTCAGTTGGCTTAATATTGACGAACCGTGTGTATAAAGAAGGGAAATATACAGCTAGAGAATCAGCCATTATTGCTACTGGTTTCTCTACAGTGTCGGCTACCTTTATGGTAGTTGTTGCGAAAACACTGGATTTAATGGAATACTGGAACTTATTTTTCTGGGTGTCATTAGTTGTGACATTCGTCGTAACAGCGATTACAGCCCGGATTTATCCATTAAATAAGATTAAAGATGAGTATTATGAAGGTTCAAATCCTCAGCCGGAAAAAATAGTAGAAAAGGATCGTCTAAAAGTTGCTTGGACAGAAGCTGTTGAAGCGACAAAATTGAACCCATCTTTGCCTAAAAACTTGTACATTCATTTAAAAGACGGTTTTATTATGGCAATGGGTGTCATTCCTTCTATTTTATCAATCGGATTATTAGGCATGGTACTGGCAATTTATACACCTTTATTTGACTGGTTGGCATACATTTTTGCGCCGTTTACGTATTTATTGCAAATTCCGGATCCGATGCTTACAGCTAAAGCGTTGTCATTATCGATTGCTGAAATGTTCTTGCCGGCAATGATTGTCACACAGTCGGTTCTTGTAACGAAATTTATCGTGGCAGTTGTTTCGATTTCGGCTATTTTATTCTTCTCGGCCGTTATCCCGGTTATTTTATCGACAGACATTCCGTTAACAATTCGTCAAATGATTATTATCTGGTTTGAGCGAGTTGTGTTAACGCTGATTTTAGTAACGCCAATTGCATTTTTATTATTCTAAACAATATGTAAAAACAAAAGGAGCGATTTTTTATGGTATTCAAAACAAATATACGCGCACCACGTGGTTCGGAGCTTTCATGTAAAGGGTGGACACAAGAGGCGGCAATGCGTATGCTGATGAACAATTTAGACCCGGAAGTAGCGGAAAACCCCGATGAATTGGTTGTATACGGCGGTATCGGTAAAGCCGCACGTGATTGGGAGAGCTTTGATAAACTGATAGCGACATTAAAAGAGCTGGAAAACGATGAAACGATGATTGTGCAGTCAGGAAAACCTGTAGCGGTATTTAAAACTCATGAAAATGCACCGCGTGTTTTAATTGCGAACTCCAATCTAGTGCCTGGCTGGGCGAACTGGGATCACTTCTATGAATTGGAAGAGCGCAATTTAATGATGTATGGACAAATGACGGCTGGCTCGTGGATTTACATCGGCGCACAGGGAATTCTGCAAGGAACATACTTAAGTTTTGTAGAAGCAGGGAAAAAGAAGTTTGGAACAGCCGACCTTCGTGGTAAGTGGATATTAACTGGTGGTATGGGCGGCATGAGTGGTGCCCAGCCATTAGCCGGAAAAATGGCGGGCGCGGTTATTCTGGTTGTCGAAGTGGACCGTGCAAGAATTGAGCGCAAAATAAAGGAAGGCTATTGTGATTATCTTGTCGAAACAGTAGAGGAAGCGATGGAGCTAGTGAACAAATTAACTGCCGCAAACGAGCCTGCATCAATCGGTTTAGTAGGAAACTGTGCGGACATAAACCGCGAGCTATTGAATCTCGGCATGATTCCGGATTTCGTGACAGACCAAACATCGGCACATGACCCGATCAACGGCTATGTTCCAAATGGCATGACATTGGAGGAAGCGCTTCAACTACGCAAAACAGATGTAAAAACGTATGAGCGCCGTGCAAAGGAAACGATGGCAGAGCACGTGCGCACAATGCTTGAATTCCAGCAAGCCGGTGCGGAAACATTCGATTACGGCAATAATATCCGTGCATATGCAAAGGAAATGGGTGTTGAGAATGCTTTTGATTTCCCGGGCTTTGTACCTGCATATATTCGTCCATTATTCTGTGAAGGAAAAGGACCATTCCGCTGGGCAGCACTTTCAGGCGACCCTGAGGATATTTACAAAACGGATCAGCTGGCAAAGGAAATGTTCGCAGAAGATGCGGCATTGGTGAATTGGATTGATATGGCGCAGAAAATGGTGAAATGGCAAGGCTTGCCGGCACGTATTTGCTGGCTGGGCTATGGCGATCGTCACCGTTTTGCTCTAAAAGTAAACGAAATGGTTGCAAATGGTGAACTGAAAGCGCCGATCGTATTCGGCCGTGACCATTTGGATTCAGGTTCTGTAGCATCACCGAACCGTGAAACAGAAGGCATGATGGACGGCTCGGATGCTGTATCGGACTGGCCGCTGCTGAATGCATTAGTGAATACTGCCGGCGGTGCGAGCTGGGTCAGCATCCATCATGGCGGCGGTGTAGGAATGGGGTATTCCCAACATGCCGGCCAAGTATTAGTGGCGGACGGGACACAGCTGGCAGCAGATAAAATTAACCGCGTGCTTATTTCGGACCCGGGGATGGGAGTCGTACGCCACGCAGATGCGGGCTATGATATTGCAATTCGCACAGCAAAAGAAAAAGGTATTAACATGCCGATGCTAAAAGGATGATGAAGTTTGGCTATTTTAATTAACAATGCAAATGAAGTATTAACATTGGCGAGCGATGTGAAATTGCCTCGCCGCCGTGGACAAATGAGTGAACTAGGCTTACAAACGGAAGTAAGCGTGTTAATTGAGGGTGATCGTATTGCGATGATCGCCCCGCTCGAAAAAATAAAAAGCGAGTTTCCGCATTTAGTAGATAGTGCAGATGTAATTGATGCACGCGGCAAAATCGTCATGCCAGGCTTAGTCGATTGCCATACGCATTTAGTGCATGGCGGTACACGCGAGCATGAGCTCAATATGCGCCTCGCCGGCAAATCCTATATGGATATTATGAATGCGGGCGGCGGGATTCATTACACGACGACAAAAACACGCGAGGCAAGTTTTGATGAGCTGTATAATAAAACGTATCAGCATTTGAACAACTTTTTACGGTACGGAATTACGACAGTCGAAGCGAAATCAGGCTATGGCTTGGATTTGGAAACAGAATTGAAACAGCTCCATGTCGTAAAAAAATTACAGGAAGAGCATAAAGTGGATATCGTGTCGACATTTATGGGGGCACATGCGGTTCCGAAAGAATATAAAGGCAAGGAAGATGAGTTCGTCAAAATTGTCATTGAGCAAATGATTCCGAAAGTTGCAGAGCTGGGAATTGCTGAATTTAATGATGTATTTTGCGAAAAGGGGGTATTCACGCCTGCCCAGTCGCGGCTTATTTTAGAAGCAGGGAAAGCTTACGGGCTCACACCGAAAATCCACGCGGACGAAATCGAGCCGTATGAAGGGGCCGAGCTTGCTGCAGAGGTCGGGGCTATTTCGGCGGAACATTTACTCGTTGCATCTGATGAAGGTATTGCAGCAATGGCTAAGGCAGGTACAATTGCTGTGCTCCTGCCGGGAACTGCCTTCTTTTTACGCGCACCTTATGCAAGAGGCCGACTGATGGTTGATAGTGGTGTACCAGTAGCAATTTCCACAGACTTTAATCCGGGTTCATCGCCAACAATCAGCCTGCCATTCATACAAAATCTGGCATGCATGAATATGGGAATGACGATGGAAGAAGTGCTCTGTGCGACGACAATCAATGCCGCCCATGCGATTAATCGTGCGGATAGAGTCGGGACGCTTGAAAAAGGGAAGCAGGCCGATGTACTGATTTTGGATGTCCAGAATTATAAGCAGCTCCAATATTTTTATGGGATGAATCATACAGACACGGTTATTAAAGCGGGTGAAATTGTCGTGAAAGGCGGCAGCTTGCTGTGAGCGCGCTTTTAGTAAGCCCGGCAACTACTTGGAATCGTGCAGTGCATGAGGATATGAAGGTAAAGGATTGGATCGAGCCAAGCTATGGGGAATGTTCGGGGGAGTTTGATGTTGTGCTGACAGGTGTGCCGTTATCACGCTCATCAATCAGTGCTTCTGCAGCTTCTGAATATCCTGATTTTTTC
The DNA here is from genome assembly GCF_051967575.1 of Solibacillus silvestris. Taxonomy (NCBI): domain Bacteria; kingdom Bacillati; phylum Bacillota; class Bacilli; order Caryophanales; family Caryophanaceae; genus Solibacillus; species Solibacillus silvestris. The sequence goes on along the minus strand of NZ_JBQCJW010000040.1, from coordinate 956 downwards.
CGGAAAAGCTGGAATTTCTTCACAACATATTCGATTGATGAAAGTATTGATTTCCGAGCGCTCCGTGTTGCCGATTTAGGCGATGTGAAAATGCATGGGACAAATATTTTACAGTGTCATGAAAATATTGAGCATGCAATGATGGATGTATTGAAAGGTTGCCCGAACAGTTTTTATGTGCAAATTGGCGGGGATCATTCAATTACAGCGCCGATTGTCCGCGCATTTGCAAAGGCTTCGGGCAAGCGCATCGGGATTTTGCAATTCGATACACATCTTGATTTGCGTGCGACGGATACGGATGGTCCTACAAATGGTACGCCGATTCGCCAGCTGCTCGATGCAGGTGTCGTACGCGGTGAAGATGTATACAATATTGGCTTGCACGGGTTTTATAATGCCCCGAGCCTTATTCGAGCTGCCGAGCATTACGGGTTGAATCGTATCACATTAAAAGATTTTCGTCGGCGCGGCGCAGAATCGGTCATTCGTGAAGTAATGGCAGAACTTGCTTCGAAAGTGGATATCGTCTACGTAACGGTCGATATGGATGTGCTCGATATTGCGTATGCACCTGGAGTTCCCGCCTCAACGCCTGGTGGAATGCGGACAGATGAGCTTTTCGATTTGTTGTATGAAGTGGGGAAATACGATCTTGTCCGCGGGATGGATTTCGTATGTTTAGACCCCCATCGTGATACGAGGGAGCTGCAGACAGTAAAAGCTGGGGCATATGCTTTTTTAACGATGATGGTGTCGCGTTTTATGCATTTGAAATGAAAAACAGCCGAATTTCCTCTGAAAAAAATGAGAGGAAATTCGGTTTTTCGTTTATAGGGGAGATGGTTTTTCGATAAATGTTCTGAAATCTTTACCTGAACCTGAATTATTCATAGCTCACTAAAACCAATCCGTTTTTATTCATTTTTTCCAAGGTGCTGAATTTTTTAGGAATT
>NZ_JBQCJW010000039.1:0-29115 GCF_051967575.1 Solibacillus silvestris | reverse complement strand
CCGAACACGGAAGTTAAGCTCTTTAGCGCCGATGGTAGTTGGGGGCTTCCCCCTGTGAGAGTAGGACGTCGCTTCGCTCAAAAAGTCGCTGCTGATTTAGTCAGTAGTGGCTTTTTTAATGCAAAAAATCAAGTACGCAAATCATTATGAAGTAATTGAAAAACCCATAAAAATTAAATCAAAGAATGCATCCTAAAAAAAACTTTTCGGATACTTTCTTTGGTTTTTTTGCTGTTAAAATGAAGGGTTCTGACATAGAAAGCGATTTTATAAGAAAGTGTCACTCTCTCCCGGATACCCGTGCATATCCATGGCCGTTTCAGGGGCGTTGAAAACCAGGTATTTTAAAAGCCAATTTCATTTCGCAGTTCCAATATATATTTGGAACTGAGGCAACTTGTGTTCCCACGCCGGAACAACCTTTTTATTTGATCCCTTTGCAGCCTTATGGATTTTTGATGCCATTCTTTTGCGAGCGGATATGCAGAATTCACCCGTCTCTTCGGAAAAGATGGCCACATTTAACCCTTCTTCTATAAAGATCCTCCCGCGTTCGGCAACCTTCATGTATTTTCAAAAAGTATTCTGATCCTAATTAATTGACTGAAGGAAGGAAATAAGCGGGGTTTTTCCAGTTAAATTCGGCAAGATCTCCATTTCAGGGGTGCATAAGGGGAGTTTTTCCGACTATGCAAATCAAAACCTTCCATTTTTCTGCTTTTCGAATCAATAGGCGGAATCTCTCCGTCTATTTCGGCGATTTTCCATTTTATTTTCCAGTTAAGCGGAATTACTCCGTTTATTTATTAGAATGGTTGCTTTGCTTAACCGCTTAACCGCTCAACGTGATTTCCCAACCCCAGATCGAAAAGAGCAGATCCTGTTCATCTAGGTTATGGGCAGCAACCTCTTTTTCCCGTCTTACCAGTTCGCTCTAATAAGCTTCGATTGCTTTGGGGATATGGCTGTGCTCTCTTTTCTTCTATGCCGTTGATTTACGTTTCAGCGGATGTTTTCCGCGGGCACGGCTCTAGCCCCATCCGTCACATTTCATGATTTTCTGGCAGGGGCTAAGCTAAAAGTTTATTAGTGCAGCTATAAAACTTAAAAATCCCTTCCACCAAATCACTTTTAATACTTAATAAAAGTAAATTGACTGCTGCAGTTTCAGATGATGAGAAGATTTTATGGAGGTAAATTTAATTGGCTTATCATTTGAAGCATTAGCAGTCGGTTTCAATCGAGTATCGCTATGTTATTTATAGAACAAAAGAAACAGGATTTCCTTGAAAAACTTTACATAAAAATTAGAGAGGATATATCTTTAAAGAAAAACTTCGGCTAAAATATAAAATATAAAGTCAGGGACATATCCCTAATTCCTGAATTATTACAGTACTTAGAAGCTAATATGTTGGAAATGCATATGTATACACATGGCGACTTTATTTTAAATATCGCATTTTTATATTGATGCCGTAAATTAAATTCCTTCTCAAAAGGGTTTGAAATTATAAAGCAAAATATTGGAGGGAGCAATATGACAGCACCATTTTTGACCGTTGCCGATGTACGATTAATTGAGCAGCAAGTAAATAAAATACTACGCGCAAAGTTAACATCGACTGACCAGAAAATTGTCACTGCCGTGCGAGGGCTTGCGATTACAGAGCTAAAAGACAGATTGACGCATGTAAATGAGGACATCATTAAAGAAGTGGAAATTGTTGAAGACAGTATTGGCGCAGAGTTATTTGTTCAAAGCTTAAAGTCTTATACGATCCCGTTTAAACCGGTTTCTGACAAAGGTCTTCAAAAGCTTTTCAAAAAAGATAAAAAGTTGAAGCTGCCTAAACTAGAGACGGTTGATTGGCAAGAAATCAGTTATCTTTCTTGGCTGGACAAAGGAACAAACCGTCAATACATCGTGCTTGAAAAAGAAGGCGAGTATACGGCATTGCGCGGAGTTGTGGAAGCACATACGCCCATTAAAGGTATCTGTGCCATTTGTAATCATCATAGTGCTGTGCATTTGTTTACAGCTACGGTAAAGGGCAATGGCGATAACTATACATCTTACAGTAATTACATATGCGAGGATGTGCAGCTATGCAATAAAAATGTTAGCGATTATGCAAAACTGGAGGATTTTGTAGCACGAAATTTAGTGTAAAAATAAAAGTCATCGTAAATGATGGCTTTTTATTTTGGGAATTTCCCCTCTTTTTGACAGTAAAAGTAAAAAGAATTAGGAGGAGGGATAAAGCTATGCGAAAGATTGCTTATAGTTTAGCTGCCGTATTGTTACTGACTGCCTGCAATAGCGAAAATGCAAGTAAGCCACCAATAGAGGGACAATCGAAGCAGGAGGTTGTACAGATGAATGAAGCATTGATAGGCGAATGGCAAGGAAAGATTGAAAGTCCCCAGTCGCCCCTTGAAATCATATCAAATCTGGAAAAGGAAAACGGGACTATTTCGGTGCCGGCACAAAATTTAAGTGAATTTCCTTTTGAATCGATACATTATAATAATGCCGATGCCGAAATTGAAATCGATTGGCGGACTCGTTAATTAAAGTCGCCAGAACACTGAAGGACGACAAAATAGAGGGTTATTCAGGAAAAATGGGCAATCATTCCTAATCACCTTAAAACCCTCTACAGAAGGTGCTGTGCCTATGGGCGGCTGGTTATTCCAGTAGCGGACGGAGCTCTTAAAGCGGCTTTACAAATGCCGGAGCAGCTTACCGGAGAGCTTGGCGGAGCAAGGAATTGCATCAATCCGATTTGATAAGCGGGGGATTGGGGACAATACTGCGCTTATTAAAAAGGAAGAGGATTTGACGTTTAATATGTATGTGGAAGACGTAAAATCGATTATTAACTATGCGAAAAAAGAGGGACGCCTTACTGCAATCCATTTACTTGGCCATAGCGAAGGTGCATTAATTATAACAATCGCAGCACAACGAAATGAAGTAGATTCCCTAATCTCGATAGCATACGCCGGTAGACCAGCCGATGAAATATTAATGGAGCAACTGGCGAAGAGCTTACCGCCGAACTTATTGCTGGAATCCGAAAAAGCGCTTCGAAAATTAAAGGCAGGGCACAAGGTGGAAAGTGTGTCGGCAGAGCTGCAATCATTATTCAGGACTTCTGTTCAGCCATATATAATTTCCTGGCTGAAGTATGACCCGCAGCAGGAAATAAACAATGTGAAAGCGCCAATCCTTATTATTCAAGGAAAAAAGGATATACAAGTGACAGAAACAGATGCAAAAAACCTGCAGGCAGCAAATGACAAAGCTGACATACATTATTTTAATAAAATGAATCATGTATTAAAGGACATAGAAGGAAATCGCGAACAAAATATTGCCAGCTATTCGAACCCAGAGTGGCCATTGGCGAACGGTTTAGTGGATGAAATCGCCAAATACGTTAAGTAAATGGCTTAGCAGGGCAGCTTTACCGAACTTAAAATGAAGGAATTTTCTCGTTTTTCCTGAAAAAATATAATAAAAAGTAAAATATCCGAATTATTTTAATAAACTACTTGTATTAATGAAAATCGTTGCTATAATAAGAAATGTACGAAAGAAGATAGCGTACATAACGTTATAATAGTAGCGTTCCGAAGTAGCTCAGTTGGTAGAGCATCCGGCTGTTAACCGGCAGGTCGCAGGTTCGAGTCCTGCCTTCGGAGCCATTTTTTTTTTGCCTTTTTTATATAAAGAAATGAACAATAAAAACTTTCTCGAAAAAGTTTATAAAAAGGGCTTGCACTATGAAAAGAATGATGATATTATAAATCTTGTCTTAAAGAGAACAATAAATTGTTATAATATGGCCCGTTGGTCAAGTGGTTAAGACACCGCCCTTTCACGGCGGTAACACGGGTTCGAATCCCGTACGGGTCACCAATTTAAGGCTTCATAAAAAAATAAAGCAGTAACACTCGTTATGTATGGAGGATTAGCTCAGCTGGGAGAGCACCTGCCTTACAAGCAGGGGGTCGGCGGTTCGAGCCCGTCATCCTCCACCATCTATTTTTAACAGTGTTGCATCATTTGTCGGAGGGGTAGCGAAGTGGCTAAACGCGGCGGACTGTAAATCCGCTCCTTAGGGTTCGGCGGTTCGAATCCGTCCCCCTCCACCATCTATAAAATGTTTGGGGTATAGCCAAGCGGTAAGGCAACGGATTTTGATTCCGTCATGCCTAGGTTCGAATCCTAGTACCCCAGCCATTTTTTTATTTTTTATGAGCCATTAGCTCAGTTGGTAGAGCATCTGACTTTTAATCAGAGGGTCGAAGGTTCGAGTCCTTCATGGCTCACTTTTATTTTATAAATTTAGAAGTGTACTTAAATAGAAAATTCTAATCCTTTACTTAACATAGCTAAGTAAAGGATTTTTTGCATATAAAAAGGGAAAATCGTTTAGGAAATCGAAATTTCAATATAAGGATGAGCAGAGAAGAGATGAGAAAAAAACAAAATCAATGACATGTTAGGGGATGCAGAGATGATGAATAAAAAAATTTCAATTGTAGGGGTGCCATGCGATTATGGTCAACAACGACGCGGAGTGGATATGGGACCAAGTGCAATACGATATGCGGGCTTGCAGCAGCGCTTAGAAAATCTTGGCTTTGAGGTTGAAGATGAGGGCAATATTCGGGTAATCGAGCGCAATGCGACAGAGCAAAAGGATGAAAAGCTTCTAAATTTGGAAGAGGTTATCAAAGTGAATACGGCGCTTGCCGAAAAGGTGCATGACGTTGTGAAAAAAGATTGTACACCACTTGTATTAGGCGGCGATCACAGTATAGCGATAGGCACGCTGGCAGGGCTTTCGATGAAATATAAAAATTTAGGCGTTATTTGGTTTGACGCGCACGCAGATTTAAATACGCCTGAAACGACGCCCTCCGGCAATATTCATGGAATGCCCCTTGCTACGAGTATAGGACTTGGACATAAAAGGCTGACATCCATTTTACATGCGGAGCCTAAAATCAAGACCGAAAATATCGTCATTATTGGCGGTCGTTCCATAGATGAAGGGGAACGTGAATTGATAAAAACACGCGGGATTAAAATTTATACGATGCATGAAATCGATCGTTTAGGGATGACATACGTAATGGAAGAGACGATGAATTACTTTAAGCAAAAACAAGTGGATGGGCTCCATTTATCGCTCGATTTGGATGCGTTAGATCCTTTATATACGCCAGGAGTGGGGACGCCTGTGCCAGGAGGAATTACATATCGCGAAAGTCATTTGGCAATGGAGATGATTCAGGAGTCGGGTTTACTTACGTCGGCGGAATTTGTGGAAGTGAATCCGATATTGGATGAGCGAAACAAAACAGCGGATGTAGCGGTTGCACTAATTGGCTCCTTATTTGGTGAAACTTTAGTATGATTATTTTGAAAAAATCGAAAGGCCGCTATGAAATTTGTTATAATAAGGACACATATTTTTCAAGTGGAACAAAAAACTTTTTAAAGAAAATGAAACCTTTCATGAAACAATCCGTATATATATAACAGCTGAAAAGGTGGAGAGGAAAGACAAATGGATGCGTTAGTAAATAAAAGAATAAAGCAAGTGCTTAAAGGTGATCAAAACGCATATGCCGACATTGTTAACCTCTACCAGCACAAGCTGTATCAAGTGTGCTATCGGATGCTTGGCAATAAGCAGGAAGCGGAAGATATCGCACAGGAGGCATTCATACGTGCCTATATTAATCTACATTCGTATGATCAAAACCGGAAATTTTCGACATGGCTTTATCGGATAGGAACGAATCTTTGTATAGACCGTATTCGCAAAAAGAAGCCGGACTATTATTTGGATGCGGAGGTAGCCGGGACAGAGGGGCTGGATATGTATTCGCAGATTGCGGCAGATGAGCAATTGCCGGAAGAAGCGGCCTTGCAGATGGAGCTTCAGGACCGTATACAATATGAGATCAGTCGCCTTCCCGACAAGTATCGCTCGGTCATTGTTTTAAAATATATTGAAGAGTTATCGCTTCAGGAAATAAGCGAGATTTTGGATATGCCGCTAGGTACAGTTAAAACGCGGATTCACCGTGGCCGTGAAGCGTTAAGAAAGCAGTTAAACAATTTGTAGGAGGAAGATACGCATGAAAACGTGTGCATCAGAATTCGTGGATTATATGCACGAATATTTAGATGGTGATATTAGTCGTGAGCATGAACAATCATTGAAACAACATCTCCAAACATGCCCGGATTGCCAACAACATATGCATGAATTAAGTGACACGGTTGCGTTTATCAAGAGTGCAGCGCATATTACTGCCCCTCCGCGCTTTGAGGATCAAGTAATAAGTCGTTTACCGAAACGCAAAAGTTCTGTCGGCATAAAACGTTGGTTCCGTCAGCATCCCGTACTTGTTGCTGCCGCAGTGTTTTGTTTATTCATGAGTGCCACAATGCTAGGCAGCTTCCCGAATGACAACCAATTTTCTGTGACAAAACAGCCGAATTTAGTTGTTGAGGGGCAGACGGTGACGGTTCCGGCTGGTGAAGTCGTGAAAGGCGATATCGTTGTGAAGAACGGCGATATCATCATTGAAGGCGAAGTAGATGGAAATGTAACGGTTATTAATGGCAACTACATGGCATCTACAGCGGTTGTTACAGGACAAGTAGAGGAAATCGACGAAATGTTCGAGTGGCTATGGTATAAAATCAAGGACGGTTTTAATGAGTTAATGACCGTTTTCGGCAAATAGCAGTGCATAAGTTTTTTCTTGAATAATGTGAAACTTTTTTCGGAAAAAAGACGTTCTATTTAGGGAAGTAAAGTCTACTCGTTTGGGTAGACTTTTTTCTGTTAGGAAAGTTAATCAGCGCCCGAATTGTGCTATACTAAAGGCAATATGGATTAGCTATTAAAGGTGGGGGATGCCACATGCAAATAATTGAACAATTTACAGACATTGCTGCTGTAGATATGATTTTTAAAGTATTGGACGTACTGCTCGTATGGTACGTAGTTTATAAAGCATTAACCCTCATTAAAGGAACGAAAGCCGTTCAATTATTAAAAGGGTTGCTCATTGTTGTTTTGGCGAAATTTGCCACGTATGTGTTTAGATTGGACACCCTGGATTGGCTGCTGCAGGAAGTGATTGAATGGGGTTTTTTGGCGATCATCATTATATTCCAGCCGGAAATTCGCCGGGCTCTTGAACAAATAGGCCGCGGCAAGCTCTTCCAGCGTACAAACAGCCAGCAGGAAGATGAGCAGACGCGCTTAATCGAGGCGATGAAAAAATCCGTAAGCTATATGGCCAAACGTCGTATCGGTGCGTTGATTTCGATTGAAAAGGATACGGGCCTGAATGAATACGTGGAAACAGGCATTAAGATGGATGCCGCGATTTCTTCGGAATTAATGATTAATATATTCATCCCGAACACGCCACTTCATGATGGGGCAGTCATTATACAGAAAAACCAAATTTCTGCATCAGCCTGCTATTTGCCATTATCTGAAAGTGCGTTTATTTCCAAGGAGCTTGGGACACGTCACCGGGCAGCACTTGGATTAAGTGAAGTGACAGATGCCATCACAATCGTAGTATCAGAGGAGACGGGTGCGATCAGCATTACAGCAAACGGCAATCTGCACCGCAATCTGACTATTACAGAATTTGAAGAGCTGCTGCGTAAAATGTGGTTTGGCCCTGAGCAAGATTCTAACTTAGCTTCTAAGTGGACTTGGGGAGGGAAAAAGAATGGATAAAATATTCGATAGCTCATGGATGCTGCGTTTAACAGCTTTATTTTTAGCCGTTGCTCTCTTCTTTTACATTCAAGCAGAGGAAAAGCGACTCGCGGAATCTGGCTCATCCAACGAAGCCGATGTTATAACAAATGTACCATTGGAAGTGTACTATGATTCCGACAATCTGTTCGTCACGGGGTTACCGGAAACGGTCGATGTGAAAATTTCAGGTCCTAAAACAATCGTTATGACAACAAAGCTGGAAAAGGATTTCAAGGTGTTTGTCGATTTAAACTCATTGTTAATTGGCGAACATAGCGTTACAATACAGCAAGAAAACTTTTCTGAAAAACTAAATGTTTCAATCGAGCCAAGATTGGTCAATGTTTCAATCGAGGAAAAGATTACAGAAGAGTTTCGTGTTGAGCCCGAGATGAATAATCGACTTGTAGCGGAAGATTTCGTCGTAAATAGAATGAACGCAGAACCGGCGAGAGTGGCGGTTACAGGTGCAAAAAGTGTGATTGATAACATAAGCTATGTAAAGGCGACCGTAACAGGCGAGAAAAACTTGAAAGAGTCGTTTGAGCAAGAAGCTACTGTGAAGGTGCTGGACCGTGATTTAAATAAGCTTGATGTGCGCATAAGTCCAGACAAGGTCAAGGTGAAGGTCGACATTAATGAATATAGTCGTGAACTCCCGATTACAATCGATGAAATTGGGGAACCAGTAGAGGGGCTTACGATTGAAAAGCTGACTTCGGAAACAGACAGCATAACAGTTTACGGTACAAAGGCGGTAGTGGATGCATTGAAAGATGTTGTCGTAGAAGTCGACCTTGCAAAAATTACAGAGTCTGGCTCATATGATATTGATATTGCCATTCCTACAGGCGCCACAAAATTATCAAAAGATAAATTGACGGTGCATGCAGAGGTAGCCGGCGAGCCAGTACAAGAAGAGGAAAATGACAGTGAAGTCGATGCGGATGCTAGCGTTGATGATGCAGAGGGAAACTAATTACGGATAAAACAATCGATCCGCATTAAGTGGTAAATTTAAAAACGTATGCAATTTCAAGCGTTGAAGGAGAGAAAAGTAATGGGTAAATATTTCGGAACAGATGGCGTCCGCGGTGTCGCTAACAGTGAGCTAACACCGGAGCTCGCGTTTAAACTAGGTCGCATTGGCGGCTATGTGCTGACGAAGGATGCTAAAGATCGCCCGAAAGTATTGATTGGACGCGATACACGTATTTCTGGGGAAATGTTGGAAGGCGCACTTGTTGCAGGTCTTCTTTCGATTGGTGCAGAAGTAATGCGTTTAGGTGTCATTAGTACACCAGGCGTTGCATATCTTACACGTGTCATGAATGCCGAAGCGGGGGTTATGATTTCGGCATCGCACAATCCTGTCGCAGATAACGGCATTAAATTTTTCGGTCCGGACGGCTTTAAATTAACAGATGCACAAGAAGCGGAAATCGAAAGCTTGATTGATGCAGAGGAAGATACATTGCCACGCCCTGTAGGTGCTGATATTGGTTCGGTAACAGACTACTTTGAAGGCGGACAAAAATATATTTCATACTTAAAACAAACAGTCGATGAAGATTTCGAAAGCTTGCATGTTGCATTAGACTGTGCACACGGTGCGACTTCATCATTGGCTACGCATTTATTTGCGGATTTAGAGGCGGATATTTCAACAATGGGCGCTTCACCGGACGGGCTTAATATTAATGAGGGCGTCGGTTCAACACACCCTGAAAAGCTGGCGGCATTTGTAGTGGAGCGCGGTGCACATGTTGGGCTAGCGTTTGATGGAGACGGAGACCGTTTAATCGCTGTCGATGAAAATGGCACGATTGTAGATGGCGACCAAATTATGTTCATCATCGGCAAGCATTTGCATGCAAAAGGCCGTCTAAACAAAGGCACGGTTGTGTCTACGGTTATGAGTAATATGGGCTTCTACAAAGCGTTGGAGGACCACGAAATGACAAGTATCCAAACAGCGGTTGGTGATCGCTATGTTGTCGAGGAAATGCGTGCAAACGATTATAACCTAGGTGGCGAGCAATCAGGCCATATCGTATTTTTGGATTATAATACGACAGGTGACGGCCTGCTTACGGGTATTCAATTGGTAAGCATTATGAAAGCGACTGGCAAGAAGCTTTCTGAACTTGCAAGCGAGATGACGATTTACCCTCAAAAATTAGTGAATGTGCGCGTTACGGATAAGCATGCTGTTACACAAAACGAAAAGGTAGCCGCAGTTATCGCTGAAGTAGAGGCGGAGATGGCGGGCAATGGCCGTGTACTAGTACGCCCTTCAGGTACGGAGCCTTTAGTGCGTGTCATGGTGGAAGCGGCTTCTGTGGAGGCTTGTGAAAATTATGTCAACCGCATTGCCGATGTTGTACGCACGGAAATGGGTTTAGCTGAATAAATTGAAGAATAAGGCACCGGGAGCGATGAATTAACATTGCTTTCGGTGTTTTTTGTGATGGATTTTCTAATAACCGGCTTAATAGTTCTAATAAAATTAAAAGAGGGCTAATAAAAAGCCGTTCTTCTAATAAAAGTGCCCGATGTTCTAAAATGTTATCCATTTATTAAAATATCCATGTGAAATTTTCTAATACCGAATGCAACTCTTCTAATATCATCTCCAATTGTACTAATAAAAGGATACCTGTGATTAACTCAAAACGACACAACATCCTTTTTACCGCTTAAACCCACTTATAAATTTTACCGATCCAATGAATACTTAAACTGATTTAATAAAAGAACCTAACGCATGTAAATATGTTTCATTTTCAAGAATTATGGGAAACGATATAAAGTATCCTAATAAGACGAAGGAGTGTTTTACATTGGCTAAAATTGCAACATTAATTACGGATAAGTTTGAAGATGTGGAATTCACAAGTCCGAAAGAGGCGCTAGAAGCTGCAGGGCACACACTTGTAACGATCGATAAAGAAGGCAATAAATCGGTTACAGGAAAAAGAGGCGAGGCAACGGTTCAAATCGATAAAGGTGTAGCAGATGTGAATCCCCAAGATTTTGATGCATTATTTATCCCGGGTGGCTTCTCGCCGGATTTACTGCGCGACGATGATCGTGTCGTTGCATTTGCAAAGCATTTCATGGATGAGATGAAGCCCGTATTTGCGATTTGTCATGGACCACAACTGTTAATTACAGCGAAGTCATTAGAGGGACGAGATACGACAGGGTATAAATCGATTAAAGTCGATCTGGAATATGCAGGTGCAAAATACCATGACGAGGAAGTATTCGTTTGCCAGAAACAATTAGTGACAAGCCGCACACCGGATGACTTGCCTGCATTCAACCGCGAAATCGTAAAATTATTGGCAGATAAAGGGCTGTAATCATGCTCTTTGCATAATATAGAAAATAGCGAGTATCCCGTTTTGTTCTTGTATATTTGGTGAAGACTAATAATCGGCGAGGATGTTGAATTCCTGCCGATGAATGCTTCACCTCATGTGCAAAACGGGATATTTTTCTATGAAGCGCTTACAATCTGCCTGAAGGATTGACGATGAATTTGTTTATGTGTATGATGTAAATGCTCATGAAAATGAAGATTTCATAAGCTGCGCAAAAAGGAGTGGAAAATCGCGCATAAAACAAAATCGGAAAAACAATAATAGCGCCAGAGCTAAGGAAATCGAGCGGACAAAAATCCTTAGCTGACGAGGTGGAGGTTTATCGAAAATTCGGCGGATGCCTCCCGATCGCACATGCCCGGTTGTAACTTTCGTTTTAAAACAGGAAAGCAATTTTCTGCACAGAGGAACGAAACGGCATTCCAATTAAAAATAATGACAAGCTACATCACCTTTTTAAGGCAGGAATTACAGTGATATGTGGAAGTTTTGCTAAACGAGAGCAAACAACACCAATTCCTAAATTGCGCATTGCAAAAAAAGGCGGGTTTCGTAGCCTGCTTTCGTATTGTCAAAATGTGCTTTGATGTAGCAAATGCATCGGAGGAAATCGGATTATGTGTGGAATTGTAGGATATAACGGCGTATTGGACGCAAAGGAAATTTTATTAAAAGGCCTGGAAAAATTAGAATACCGCGGTTACGACTCTGCAGGGATTGCTGTGCACAACGAAGAAGGCGTGACAGTATTCAAAGAAAAAGGCCGTATTGCGGATTTGCGCAAAGCGGTTGACGGCGATGTGGAGGCAGCTGTAGGGATCGGTCATACACGCTGGGCAACTCACGGTGTGCCAAACCGCCTAAATGCTCACCCTCATACAAGTGCATCAGGTCGCTATACATTAGTGCACAACGGGGTAATCGAAAACTATCATTTATTGCAAAAAGCCTACTTAAAAGGCATTCGAATGAATTCTGATACAGATACAGAAGTAATCGTGCAATTAGTCGATTTATTTGCAAAAGAAGGCTTATCAACATTGGAAGCATTCCGCAAAACATTATCATTATTGCATGGCTCTTATGCATTGGCGCTTTTGGATAATGAAGATGTGGAAACAATCTACGTGGCAAAAAACAAATCGCCGTTATTGGTAGGTGTTGGCGAAGACTTCAATGTAATCGCATCTGACGCAATGGCGATGCTGCAAGTAACAGACCAATTTATCGAGCTGCATGATAAAGAAGTCGTTGTTGTACGCAAAGATAAAGTGGAAATTTCAAAATTGGATGGCCGCACTGTAGCACGGGAGCCATTTACAGCTGAGCTGGATGCTTCCGATATTGAAAAGGGCACATACCCGCACTATATGCTAAAGGAAATGGATGAGCAGCCAACTGTCATCCGCAAAATTATTCAAGCCTATGAACAAGGCGATGATGTAACGGTCGATGCTGATATTTTAAACGCTTTGGCCGAGGCAGACCGTTTATACATTATTGCGGCTGGCACGAGCTACCATGCCGGGTTGATCGGCAAGCAATATTTCGAAAAAATTGCACGTATTCCAGTGGAAGTGCATATTTCAAGCGAGTTCGGCTACAATATGCCGCTGCTATCGAAAAAGCCTTTATTCATCTTCATTTCACAATCAGGCGAAACAGCAGACAGCCGCCAAGTGTTAGTGAAAATCAAAGAGCTGGGCTACAAAGCATTAACAGTGACAAATGTGCAAGGCTCAACACTTTCACGTGAAGCGGATTACACATTGCTATTACATGCCGGACCGGAAATCGCCGTTGCTTCGACAAAAGCATATGTCGCACAGGTCGCTGTTTTGGCGGTAGCTGCATATGCAGTCGCAAAACAAGCGGGTGTTGCGCTTGATTTCGACCTAAAACAGGAGCTCGCAATTGTCGCAAACGGCATCCAAACAATTATCGATTCAAAAGACGATATGGAGCAAATTGCCGAAGATTACTTGAAAATCGCGCGCAACGCCTTCTTCATCGGCCGCAACATGGACTTCTGTGTATCGCTGGAAGGTGCATTAAAACTTAAGGAAATCTCGTACATCCAAGCGGAAGGTTTTGCTGGCGGCGAGTTAAAGCACGGCACGATCGCATTAATCGAAGAAGGTACACCAGTCTTTGCTTTAGCAACACAAAAAGATGTGGCACTTAACATTCGCGGCAACGTAAAAGAAGTTGTGGCGCGCGGTGCCAATGCATGCATCATTGCAATGGAAGGCATGGAGGAAGAAGGCGACCGTCTAGTCATCCCTTCTGTACACGAACTGTTAACACCGCTCGTATCGGTTGTGCCATTGCAGCTGATTAGCTACTATGCAGCACTTCACCGCCGCTGCGATGTGGATAAACCGAGAAATCTGGCTAAGAGTGTTACGGTTGAGTAGGATTGGGGTTTAGGGTGTTGTAAATGTCAGTTTGAAATAAAGCTAAAGTGTTTATAAAAAAGTCGTACCGCATTGAAAAAAGTTTAACCATTTATAAAAAAGATGAACCGGAATTTCCTATCTCTATAAAGAAGGAATTTCGGTTTTTTATATAGATTAAGAACCTGTTAAGTGACAATAAAGTTATTCCATTAAAGGGCCGTATAATTAAACAACATTTTAATGAGGTTATCGTCAGAAAACTGCGAATTTAAAACGATCAGAAATATACACAATGTTATGCAAGATGTAGAGGACGCCAAGAAAGTACAGACATCGCTGCATCAAACGCTTAAGCCATCTGTTTAAAATGCTGCATAACCATTGTTCATACGAAAAAGCACGAAACGCTGATTTAATAACGTTCGTGCTTTATCTGTGCATTCTCAAACTTTTGTTTGGGAACTTTATTTGAATACAGCTTGTATAAATTTTTTATGAAATGTAACTGTTATTCGTTAGACGATTCGACTTTGGAGATTATCCCCCTATACATAGCTTTCCAGGCAGCAATATCTTTTTCGGTTTGATATAATTCTAGAGTACCTTTATACAAATGTCCTTCAACATCTTTTGTAAATTCGATAAACTCGGGTGCTTCACGGAAATCGGCATAAAATAATTTAGTTTTATAAATAGGTAATCCAGAAGGTTTTTGTAAATATTCTTTCGTAGTTAAGTAGGAAATACCTTGAAAATCTACAATTGTTTCAGTTTGAAACTCCGTAGAATGAAAGCCGTCTATTAATTCTTTCTCCTGTATCACTGCATAAGAATTATTTGAAAATGAAAAAATACCACAAGCCAATATTGTTAATAGTAAAAATACACTTAATTTCTTTTTCATCTATATCCCCTTTCCAATAATTATATATATATATATATTATACTTAAGAATACTGAATATTCAATGAATAATAATTCTTAAAGTAAGACTTATATAGATTTAAAACCCTTCCCAAAGCGGTTCATGTTTGGGGACGTTTTGAAATGCTTTTGTACTAAAGTACTTGTTATTTAAATTTAACAAGTTTCTTAACATTTATAGCTCGACGTGACTGTTCTTTTAAATTTAAATTTTCTTCAAGGTCAAACGATACTACGTCACTTTTAGTAAGTGATTTAAAACCATCCATTTGAATACTGCTAAAGTGTACCCATACATCATCCTCACCTTCAATTGAAATCCATCCCCAACCCCAACCCTCTTCTTCATGGAAAATTTTACAGACCCCTTTAATGTTATATCTCATTAAAACTAAATAAAGTTAAAATAAAGTTGAATTTTATTTATAAATATATTAATGTTAAATTAAGTTAAGTTAAATTGGAGGGTGTGGAATGGAGAGTAAAGATGTTCCAAGTTGGATTTATGCATTAGAAAAAGAGGATTTAGAATTTATTAAAAAATTTGTCATTCATTCAGGATCATTAAAGGAAGTTGCAAAGCTTTACGAGGTGTCTTATCCAACTGTAAGAATCAAGCTTGATCGTTTAATCGAAAAAATTAAATTGAGTGATGAAACGGAAAATGAAGACTTTATTCAGTTTGTAAAACAGCTTGTTATAGATGACCGTATTGAATTAGAAGAAGCAAAATTGATTATTGAAAAATATAAAAAAGAAAGGAATGAAAGTTAATGTTTGGATTTGGTGATATTACAAATGTATTAATTATTGCTATTTGTTTAGGCAGTCAATACTTTTTAGCCAGCCGTCGTCATATGTTTTGGGGTGCATTGTTACCCGCTGCCTTTGTCATATGGAGAGGAACAATACTTTTTACAACGGATGATACAGTTTTATCGCAAATTCTGATTATGGCTTTTGGACTTGTCTTTCTTCTAGGCCAATGGGTACAAGGAAGAAAAGCATTTAAAATCAAGCAAGAAAAAGAGCTACTCAAAATGAAGGCACACGACATATTATAAGGAGTAATTAGGAACTACACCTACCGAAGCTTATAAAAAAGGGGATATTTATAAACGCGTATCCAGAAATCTACATAGGTTTGAAACTGTTTGGAGTAAAGATACAGGTGAGGTTTTTTTACGTTATGGAAATAATCAAGATGAAAAATATTTGAATCCCTGATTAATCCTTTTTCAAAATAGATTGTTTTTATTTATCGTAAAATAAGGGTTTGCGAAATGTTGTTGTTCAAGCTT
The DNA here is from genome assembly GCF_051967575.1 of Solibacillus silvestris. Lineage (NCBI taxonomy): Bacteria > Bacillati > Bacillota > Bacilli > Caryophanales > Caryophanaceae > Solibacillus > Solibacillus silvestris. The sequence goes on along the minus strand of NZ_JBQCJW010000039.1, from coordinate 13,282 downwards.
TTTCTCCAAGCTATATCGTCTTGTAGCTTTAAAATAATGTTACGATTTTTATAAAAAGGTGAGCCGGAATTTTAAATCTTTAAAAAGAAGGGATTTCACATTAAATATGTCGAATGTTTATTGAACGCAGAATTTAAAAGGGGTGGTTTTATGGCTAATCCTATCTTAAACCAGATTGGTACTGTATTTATCCCAGTGAGCAATATAGAAGATTCGAGGGATTGGTACTGTGATATTTTAGGAGTTAAAAATGAGGAGGAAATAATGTTTGGTCATCTTTATGTTATACCTATGGAAGGTACAGGAATTGTGCTAGACAGTAAAATTTATTCAGAGGAAAAAATATTTAAAACACCAGCATTTCATTTGAATACAAAAAACATCAAAGAGGCATTTCAATTTATGAGTAACAAGGGTGTTAATTTGATTACAGAGATTGAACATAACCATTATTTTAATTTCAAAGATCCAGATGGGAATATTTTAATGGTTTGCCAATGCTGAATGGTAGTAATGTTAAGGCGCAATAACTTTTACAACATTAGTTTAAACGATAAATAAAAAGGTTAATCGAAGGATAATACCTGTTGATAATAATAAGTAACTACAAAGTAAATTAGAATCAGACAGTCAAGCACATATAACTGTTCATTGCTAATAATATATTTAATGGCATTGCTTCACTAAGTTTCGATCACTTTTTTCCTTCATTAGTTCTACAGCAGATAATAAATTATCAAACAAAGTGACTAAAGGTACACGGCCAATATATATAAATTTGATGCTTCCCTTGTATTAGACATTCTTGATTTTATCCTCTTAAAATTTGATATGATGGATTTGCATTAGTGTAGGCATCCCTTCAATTCCTCCTAATCGACTTTTATGTCAATTAGAAGGCTGGTAGATTTGAAGGGTGTCTACAATGATATTTTTTTGCGCTTATAAGGAAGCATAGTGCTGGAATTTCCCGTTGCATTATGCTCCCTTTTTATTTTGCACTAAACGCATAAATGCTGTTTTATAAAAAGATCTCAATAATCGAACCGTTTAATTAAATAAGACGATACAAAAGTCGCTTTTCCTAATGTAAGGAAAGCGACTTTTTATATTGGTCTTTCCTCTAAATTCGGGCTTTTTTCAACAAATGCTTCAGACCAATTTTAAAAATGTAGTTGACTATTCAGTTGAACTGTATTAATTTATTATTAAGTTGAACTATATAGTCGAACTGAATAGAGGTTGAGGATATGAAACATAAGTTATTGCCGTTGTCTGAAACGATGCATTATATTTTATTAGCTCTGCGTGAGCCGCTTCACGGTTATGCCGCAATGCAGAAAATCGAACAGATGAGTAACGGTATGGTAATTTTAGCAGCAGGTACATTATACGGTGCGATTGAAAATTTGAATAAGCATGGCTGGATTGAACCTGTTGGTGAAGAAGGCCGGAGAAAAGTGTATATGATCACGGAAGAAGGAAGGGCAATTTTAAAAATGGAACAAAACAGATTAGAGCATATTCTATCCCTTTATGAAGGAAGTGATTTGAATGATAAAAATTAAGAGCTTTTTTGATATTGAAAAAGAAGAAAAGTGGCTGAACAAGCAATTACAAAGCGGCTTTCGGTGTACGAATATTAGTGGATTAGGGATATATACGTTCGAAAAGACTGACAAGCGATATGTGATGCGACTTGATTATCAGGATTATTTACCAAAGGAAAAGTTCGAAGACTACAAAGAGATGTATGAGGATTTTGGATGGAGCTGTATAAAGGGGTACCAGCGTGGTTTACAGTATTGGCAAAAAGAAGCTGATGCTCAAAATGACCTCTATTCAGATCGTCAATCCGAGAGTAATTATTATAAAAGAGTGATGAATTATACATCTAGTTTAACTGTAGTATCTTTTCTTATTTCTTATATGATTTACAAAGATTCGGGCTTATATTTAACGGAAGGTCTTTGGAGTATGAAAGGTGCATTATTTTGGAAAGCTTTTTTATTTGAAACGCCATTTGCCCTTTTAAGGTCATGTCCTGCTCTAATGACGATTTTCTTTGGCAGCAGTTTCTATAAAGTTTACCGAAAATATTCCATGCTAAGAGAGCAGTAATACGAGAACGCCATAATGTCATATTTAAAAAAACATGTTCAGCAAAAGTCTATCTATCTTGGCCGTAAAAATATTAAATAATATGGGGGTTACAAAATGAATTTTTTGAAAAAAAGTTCTTTATTGATTGGAGCATTTTCTCTATTTATTTTATTATTTGGATGCGGGACTGCAGAAGCACTTGATGAAGCGGACCAATATATATCAACCATTGAAGAAATCGAAATCCCGGATGGCGTAAAGGTGATTGGATTAGGTGAGGCAACACATGGGAATATCGAATTTCAAGAGCTGAAAAAGGATGTTTTTGAAGTATTGGTGAAAAAAGAAAATGTCCGTGTTTTTGTCTTGGAAGGCGATTTTGGAGGCGGACAGCAAATCAATCAATTCATTTTAAATGGTGTTGGTACGGCAGAAGATGCTGTGAACACTCTTGATTATAGTATTTATAAAACGGAACAGATGATCAATCTTGTTCAATGGATGCATGATTATAACACGAAAGTGGAGGGTGACCGTAAAGTTTACTTTTATGGAAATGATATGCAACGCTATGACTACAGTAAAAAAGGCGTGCTTGACTATTATAGCGTTGTTAATGCAAAGGCATTCAAAAAATACGCCTCACAGCTGGAGCATGTTTCAAATGATACAATGCGTAAACTGACAATGAAGCAATTGAACGGAATCGATAAAACAATAGACACTATCATTTTAGACATGCAAACAAATGAAGTGAAGTACGTGGATCAGTCGTCTAAGGAATCCTATCTCTTTGCTTTACAATATGCGGAAATCCTGAAACAGCGTACACAGCTATTTTTAAATGAAGCAAATTATACGAAACTTCGTGATCAATATTTGACGGATAATTTACAATGGATTGCTGAATTTGAAGCAGAGCGAGGCCACGATAACATATTCGTTACGGGTCATAATGGCCATATTGAAAAAACGTCTGCATCGTTGGCTGGCTACAAATCGATGGGAAATTATTTAGATGAGTTATATGGCGAAAAATACTTTGCAATTGGTACTGATTTTATGACCAGCGAGTTCCAGGCGAAAAATGGCGGATCCGGTGAACGGCAAATTCATACACTCGAGAATCGCAATGATTTAGTTGATGCATTCAGTGATGTGGAGCCAAATGTTTTCTATGTTGATTTTGAAAAAGCGAGTAAGTCGAGTGAGTTATTGGATATCATCTCAAGGAAACAAAAAATGGCGAATATCGGGGATGACTTCCGTGGGTGGTACAAAACTTTAAAAAAGTTTTATACTATTGAAATGATACCTAACGAAGCATATGACAGTGTGATTATTGTGAAGGCTGCAACACCGACAAATGTCATGGAATAGCACTATTTAACAGGAAAACAGCATAAAGTAATCGAAATTCCATAATATTGTAACTTAGCGATTATATTCAGGTTAGATTATACTGAATTTAATATACGAGGAGATTTGCTGTGAAAAAGGAAGAATAAGTTTAATAGGATTACTTCTTAATAGTTGCTATTAGCACAATCGGTTATTCCGTATCAGCTGAAGGGAAAGTCAATGAACCTGAAGAGTATATACTCCATTCGATAAAAGAAGACAATACCCATCCAGTAAAATAAACAATAAAATCCCCTGCATCCATCGGCATAATAACTGAAGGTGCAAGGGGTTTTTGCCTTGTAAATAGTCACTGGTTAATTTTCTTTCATCAAATTGAGCATTTGAAATTATAAAATCCATTGCTTCTTATAAACTTCTGCGTAAACAATTTTCAGTTGTTCCCTTAATGTAGCTGAAACTATAGAGTTTTGAATTAACAACGTGTCAATTAATAAAACAAGATTAGTAAACCAATAAATAAGATTTCTAAAAGTCATTATCCGGTATATTCGGTGTGACTATGGCGATTGCAGCCAAAAAGATAACAGGCTTTTTGGATAGATGGTTTAAAATCCAAAGTCGGGACATAGCCAAACAGGATTTTTTCAATCATTTGCTCATATTCATTCTTTTCATCAAGCAGTTCTTTAATATAGGCTTGTTTATCGCTCTCTGTCCAATTTTCATCGCATTCTTCATCGTATGCATCTTTAATTTCTTCTGTTTTTCCTTTAATTGCTTCATTCAACAGTTCTTGAGACCGGATAGGCTTGTTTATTTTTAGCAATGAATAGATATATCGACTAATCCAACTCGGCTGTTTCCAATAACTATTCCAGCCTTTTTCAAACCATTTTATCGCATCTTTGTAATAGTTTAATTCTACATACAAATCTGCTACATCCACTTCCCCGACAAATTCATCATGCTCATCAGAAAATGTATCGAGCTGACGTTTTGCCTCACTATTATTACCTAATTCAATCAAACACTTTATATGGCTATACATGGCATAGTCAGATGGTTCTGAGGCAAATAAAAAGTATTTAGAAGCATTTTCTATGTTCCCAAGATGATAATTGGCAACCGCTAAATTATAGTAAGCAGTTTTTGTCGGTTGGAGCGAAATAGCCTTTTCTAATATATCCTTTGCGGATGCCCAGTTCCCTTGTCTACAATAAACCTCTCCCAGCAAATTATAAGGAAAATGCGATTTCGGGTTCAAATTTATTGTTTCCGTTAATAAGGGGAGAGCACTTATATCATCATCTTCTTCGTTGCAGTAAATCCATGCTAAGTTATGGAGTGATTGTATGTCCCTTGATATTTCTACTGCTTTTTTAAATAGTATTAACGATTCTTCATACTGATTTTCCTCCAGCAATTCAATCGCTTTTTGATTAAGATTCAAACGAATTCCTCCTAAAAATAAACACCATAAACTTTCTTGCCCCTAAGGATCAATTTCCAATAAGGATGCTCGTTGTTTTTATTATAAAATCTTTTATTAAAACTTTACTGCATTTTCCGCATATTCCTTTCTATTTGTGCTAAATAACGTATATACTCTGTATCGGCTTCATAGCAAGTGATACTCATATTTATTCTCTCCATCTCCCTTTGCTTGTGGATAGGATTCGTCGGGCAGAGGAGCGCGGCTGTCATTTAGTGCAATTGACAACTGATAAAGAAAGACCGGATACATTAAGATTTTATGAACGGTTAGGCTTTAAGGCTACGCATGTGGGTTTGAAATTAAAACTATAGCGGCTAGCAACCATAAGCAGTTGGAGCTGACCAGTTGCGCAGAGGGAATGCTTTAAAGAAAGAATGGTTTTCATAAATCGCCTGAATGAACCATACGACTAATTATACTCATTGAAAGGTGATAATGCGGAATGGGGATAATGGGCTTTTTATGGACTTTCTCAGGTATTTTCATCGGTGGCATGCTGGCATGGCTTTTTAAAGGATTGCAGCAGAGGCTGGACGTTATTTATGGACTTTGTGCAGGCATAATCTTGGGCTTAATCAGTTTTGAAATTTTCCCTGAAGCAATTGAATTAGGTGGCTGGTTAATTACCTTTACTGGATTGGCTATAGGAATGATTCTATTTGAAACCTTACATAACATGTTGCATTATGGCCAGCGGAGAAAAAGTACTTCAAAAAAGAAAATGTATGCTCGCACAGGTTTATTATTAATGTTTAGTTTCTCGATTCACAATATACCGATGGGGATTACTTTAGGGGCAATTGAGGAAGCCGATTTTACAATATCTTTATTGCAGACGCTTTTAGTCCACAGTATCCCAGAAGGAATTATTTTGTTTACTCCTTTGATTTTGGCGGGCATCAATATCTTTTTTGTTTTTTTTATTTCCGTTTTTGTATCGATACCAGTCTCTTTAGGCGTCTTTATTGGCGGTTATTTAGGAGTGGATCACCAGACAATCAACACCATCTTAATTAGTATTACTATGGGTATTATTTTTATGGTTACAGTATCGGAAATTTTATATCCGGCAATAAACAAAACTTCGATCCTCAAAGTCTTATTTTGGACCTTAATGGGAGTAGGGATAATTATATTTTACTTACTTTTATTGTAATTCAAAGATTTCAGCCGATAAATAAAGGAAATGCAGCGAATGCACTTGAAAGAGGAAATTCTGTTTTGCAATCAAAGAGTAATCAGGGGGTGGGCCGATTGAAATTCAATTATGACGATATTAGAAGCGGCAATGCAACATGTACATTTGAAATCAACAATAAAAAGATGGAATTTTATCCTTCTTTTCATTCCGATGCTTTAGGTGACTTTGTTTCGTATCTTGCATCAATACATCCGCTATGTAAATTGAATTGGAAAGAAGGAGCTTTTCACAAAAGAATAGGCGGTATTGAATGGCATACTGGTCCTGTTTTATTGTGCTGGGAATTTAAGAGGGATTTTGAAGACTTGGAAATCACGATTACAGAAAAACAGAATTTCATGGTAGAGAGAAAAGTGAATGATCATTTACCGAGGAAAATATTAAAAACGAAATGCAACTTTGAAGAATTTGTATTATGCGTAGTGAAAGAGCTGGATCGAATTATTAAACAGCGCGGTATTTTAGGGTATCGCCAGGAATGGCAAAACTATACGTTTCCAATCGATGGTTTTCTTGCGCTGAAATATGCCAGTCTATATAGAAGGCCTTTTGAAATTACAAAGAAAAATAGCGGTACTGCAATTGAAGAAGAATTGAAGTTATTGTTAAGACCAATTGAATAAGCTCTTCTGCTAATGGGCGCAATTCTTGCATGGGGATTGTGCCTTTTCGCTATGTTTCAGGAAGTTGAAGGCTGAACATTCAATCTACTAAAAGGAGCAAATGCACCGAATCAACTGTTTCGGTGCATTTGTTTTAAAATATCGTATAGTTCATCCAAGTTTCCGAACGCTCCGGAATACTTTCAATAATTGTGGAATATTCGAGTTGGTCATCTTTTACGGTCGTTTTAGATTCTCTTAATAACAACACTGGCTTTTATAAAGTATATCGCTCCATTAAGGAATTCAATTCACGATTTAATTCCGTTAGTTTTTCAGCAGCATTGGCTACGTCGGCAATTGCCTTAATTTGTTCATCCATTGAAGCAGCAATTTCCTGTACCGAAGCGGCCGTCTGTTCTGATACGCTGGATGCGCTTTCGATTCCTTCATTCATCAGCTTATTATAGGAAGTCATAACGTCCATTTCTTTATTGACTACTACGATCGATTCGGCGATTTGACTGACAGAATCAGACATTTGATTGAATTTGCTTTGTGTCAGCACTACATCATCGTTTAGCTTTTTAGCAGTCTTCATTGTTCCTTCCACCGTTTCAACTGTTTTAGTAGTTTCTGAAACGATGGATGAAACGACTTCCTGCACTTGGTGAGTCGCGTTTTTCGATTGCTCTGCCAGTTTCCGTATTTCATCGGCGACAACTGAAAATCCTCTGCCGTACTCACCTGCTCTTGCCGCTTCAATGCTCGCATTTAAAGCTAGCAGATTTGTCTGTTCTGCGATTGTTTCAATGGTCTCCATTACTTGCGTGATTTGGTTTACTTTACTGTTCAAATTTTTGATTTCAGAGCTGACTTCCTGTGATGCCGCTAAAGAGGCGGTATTTGATTGTTGCAATTGGTGGACTATTTCAATTCCTTCAGATGATATTTGCTCAGCATGTTTTGTAATGTCGTACATTACCTTGCTTTGCTTTTCCATCGTTCCTATGGAGCCTGACAATTGCTCTACTGTCCGGTTTATCTTGTCCAAATCATGGGCTTGTTCTTGTGCACCAGTGGCAATTTCTGTAATGGCCCTGCCGACTTCTTCACTGCTGGCAGATGTTTCTTCTGAAATTGCCGATAAGTTGGTCGCTGAGTCCAATAATTGTTCACTCGTATTTTTAGTTTTTTCGATGAGAATGCGCAATTGCTGCGACATCGTATTAAAAGCGGTTCCAAGTTTCCCGATTTCATCACTTGATTCAGGGAGGTTCGTAACAATAATATGACCACCGGCAATTTTTGTGGAAGCTTCAGCTACTTCTTTTAATGTATTCACTTTTCTGCGAATGCTTAAATAAAACACAAGTGAACTTAAAGTAATGAGCACAACTGTTGCCCCAAGGATAATATATTGTAAAATGTTTAATCCTTCATAAAATTCATCCTGGAAAACAGCAATTCCGACAGTCCAGCCCCAAGGTTCAAAATATTCCGTATAGGCTGTTTTATCTTTAAAAGAACCATCAGACTGTCTATCAGAATAAACGACAAAGCGGTCTGATTCATTTGTGGATTTGCCGCCTGCAATAATTTTTTCCCGATTGCTTCTGTTCAGTTCATCAGCAGGGGCTCCGCCTATTTTGGTAGGATGGAGCTGCAGCACCAAATCCTCGTCATAAGCTAAAATGTAGCCATTATCCTTGTAAGTAAAACGGGATTCCTGGTAATCGTATTCTCCATTTTCATTAACTGGTCCATTCAGAATAATTCTGGCGCTTTCTTTTCCTTCCTCCAGTGTTATTTTGCCGCTTTGTACTTCTTCATTAATCAATTCTAATGAAGCATATGCCCCCTCGACAATGCTTTGCAGTTCTCCTTTACCTGATTTCAAGAGCTGATCTTTGGCCACAAAATAAGTTGTTGAGCCAATAATCACAACTGTCGCGAGTATAATAACTGTGATTAGCAGCATTAATTTTCCTGAGATGCTTCGTAACTGTAAACTTTTCTTTTTCATTTGCTTTCCCCCACAATTATATATAGATATATTTCGACAATAATCTACATAATTCAATGATATCATGTTATTTTGTAAATTTCGCTGAGGGATAAATAAATAAATTACTTTATTGTTATATTTATGGTTCATCACCATAACATGGGGTTGATTTCCATTGCGGGTCTGACGCTTTCCGCGGGCACGGCTCGAGCCTGTAGTCTCTCCCTCGTGCTGTTCCCGCTGGAGTCGCCTCCCCTCCATTCCAATCAACTCGCCTTGGCATGAAGTTTTGTCATCCCCAACTTTTGGTGAAGATCCATATTTATGTAAATTCCTATGATTTACAGAAAAAGAGAACCGCTCTATTATAGGCTGTTAAAATTTACTCGATTAAAATAAAGTTCCAATGTTTGTAAAAGAATCGTCCGTTTATAAAAAAGAGTTGATCATCTTCTGCTCCAGGTCGAGTGTTTTATAATGCACATAAGTACTGTGGAGAGGAACAATTAAAGAAAAGTCTTCAATAACGTTTGTGGATTGAGGAAAAGAATAATGTAAAAGAAAGTTCATACCTTTTTATTAGGAGGTTGTATTTTGAAGAAATTTTTAATCGAATTTATTGCACTGCTCCTCATTATTGCGGCTTCTTTTATGATTATTACAGAAAATTCCGGTGAATCGGCATCTGAAAGTACAGAAGAAATGGGAGAGGCTTTAATAAAAAGTATGGAAGAAACTAAAAAGGAAAAGATGAAATTAGAGCAATTTTTAACAAAAGCTTCACAGGAACTGAACGATAATGGATATGAACAAATTGGATTAAGCTACACAGACGAAAGCCTGACTGTGCAAGTAAAGGACCAAAGTTTTATAGATGACAATAAAGTGAATATCGAAAGAATCATTCATAACGTTGCGGAACAGATTAATTTTCATGGTTTTGAAGTGGAATTTTTGAATTTGGCTAATTATGTTACTTTCAGTGAAGAGGATGAAAAGCTAAGGGAATCCACGATGAAAGTTTACGATGAGATTTTAAATTTATTGAGGGAAGCAGGATACACTTACAATTCAATCTCGATGGACCCGAATAAAGAAGTAATCATCGAAATTCAAGGAATGGAGAATGACTTGAAGATGAGGAAAGAAATGGAGGAACTTATCGGTCAAACAATTCTCTCAAAATTAAACATGGATTTAGAGGTGAAAATACGGAAAAAAAGCGAAAGTGCGATACGCGATCAAGAATGGCAGCCGATATTTGGCGCGATTAGAGAGGAAACTGAAAAGAAATTTGAAGAATATAGGGGATTTGCCTACTCATTTCATCCTGAGCCATTGCAAATCATTATTAAAACAGACATGGATACACATAAATGGTTTTGGAAATTTAATAAAAAGGCAAATCAAATAACGGAATATGTAGACAAAATCATCGAATTGAAAAGGGAGGAGCTGTCAATAGAGGAGATACCTTATAAAATTATCATTAGGAACAATAAAAATGACTGAATATTTAACATAGGCCTCCGTGATATCCGTAATTTTTTCTGGAAATTGGGCGGTTAGTAATAAGGCGCGGCATTAATTAATAAAAAAGAGCTGTCTGAAAATCGCTTCTTCAGACAGCTCTTTAAATTTTCCGTTCAATTGGAAATTGCTTTCTTTGATTACTGCCCCTCTAACTCAACAGTTTCGCCATACATATAATCTCCATCGATGGCAAATTCAGATTTAGAGTAGATTAACCCTTTGTTTAAGCGGAAAACATAGCTCGCTTTATATTTGTCCGGCCCAGTGATTTCAATGACTGTCACATTAGACAGCTTTTCGCCATTGCGAAGTGCAAATGTGCCGTTAACTGCTGTAACAGTAGTCGTGTACGTTTGTTTTACTTTCTTTTCCTTGCCGCTATTGTCGAATTTCAATGCTTCGGCGGAATACGTTTTCTTATTATTAACTTTTAAAGGATAATCCGCTTTAACCGGTGCCCGGCCATACGCAGGGCTAAATGTGAAGCCCGTTTTTGTCTCGCTATATACATCTGTTGCATAAACATCTTGAGTTTGTGTCATTGTTAAGGAAAACTTGCCAGATGCCTGACTGCCGGCATAGACGAATTTATCCAACGTATGTCCGCCATAACCATCGGCCATCAGGAAATAAGAGTACTTTTGATTCTTAAGACCAATTGGCACCAATCCTTGGTAGAAGCCGATAGATTTCGAAGAGGCAACTGGTGCCGCTTTCGCCTTTAGCGATGCTGTTAATGCATAGCCGGTAACATTTCCTGTTTGGACGAACGACCACGTTTTATTGACTGCGCCGAAATCATTGACCGCTGCGTTTTGCTTTAATGATGAATAAACGGCCGACTTAGCATCAGGTGATTCGTAAATTTTCAAGCCTTCTTTCGGGCTCACTTGCTTCACATTGGAAGGAGCTTTTTTTGGTGAGAGAGCATCGGTTTTTACATAGCCCTTTTTACCTTTGAATAAAACATTGGACCAGCCGTCTTTGCTGGAAATAACTGTAACAAATTCCCCTTTGTAAGCAGTCGCCACTTGTTTTGCGCTTGTTTTTGCGGTTTCGTAAACAGCGCTTTCCGTTTTGGCAGAATGAACGGCGCGCTCTGTACTAGCTTCCGTAAGATTAGCGAAGCCGACTGATGCAGCTAGTAAAACGAAAGCTGCGACAAATACATAAATCATCTTTTTCATATGTAAAACCTCCTATATGTAAAATAGTATAATATAAGTAATTTTAATACAACACGAATGTAATGTGGGGTTATATTGGAGTGGAGTAATATACGAAAGCCTGTACCCATGATTGCCGGTTCATCTAAAATGCAGGCTTTTTATTTCGGCTATAATTACCCAATGCTTTTTTTAGCAGAAAACCACCTTCGCCCATTTTCAAAAATTATTTATCAAAAATTGAACCGATTACGGATTGCTAATCGTCTAATAGCAGAATTTGGATGAGTGAAAAAGGAGGGCAGCAGAGTGGATAGAGAAGAAAAGGATTTAATGCTGGAAAAAATAATGATTGAATACGGGAATGAGCTAGTTCGATTGGCGTTTTCTTATGTGAAGGATGCGGAAATCGCCAAGGATATGGTGCAAAATACCTTTATCAAATGCTATAAAAACATTGATTCGTTCCGGTATGACGCGGAAATAAAAACTTGGCTTTATCGTATTACAATTAACGAATGTAAAGATTACCTGAAAAGCTGGCATTACAAAATGGTGGCGGTGAAAAGCTTTATAAATGAAACAGCAAAGTCAATATTGCCATCAACCGAAAAGGAAGTTATGGATAAATATAAAAATGAAGAGATAAAAGATACCATCTCTTCTCTGCCGAAGATGTATCGGGAAGTGGTTTATCTATATTACTATGATTCATTGAACAGTGAGGAAATCGCCAAGGTTTTGGATATTCCGGTCAACACAGTGAAAACCCGATTAAGAAGAGCGAAACAAAGGTTGGAATCAATGATAGAGGAGGCAGAGTTTAATGGAAGATAAAAGATTAAAAGGTGAAATCCATAAAATGTATGGTCAAGAACTTAATTTTACAAAAGAAGACCGCGATGAAGTGTTTGAGCAAATTCGTAAATCGGGGAATGCTGCGCAAAAGAGATCTTTTATTTCTTCTCCTAAAAAATCCGCGCCGCTTACAATTTCTTTATTAGTAATAGGTCTTTGTATATTTTTATTTATCCAACCAAATTTCGGTGGAAACGCTAACAAAGAAAACAGTACAGGCGGTGTGAGCGAAGAACATAGCACAGGGATTGCAAGTGGCACAGCATTGCATGAGAAGGGGACGATAACGACCTTACTTACAGTGAAGGACGATGAAAATAGAATACCTCTAAACCTTTTGTTCACATATAGTAAGGATAAAAAGAAGATGAAGGTTCTGTCCCTCCCGCGGGATACGTATGCCCCAGTATCGGATAATGAAGATGGGACTGCTTCATATAGTAAACTGACATTTGCCTATAAACACGGTTCGGGAGGAGCTGAAAATGTAAGGGCAACGGTTTCTAAACTAGTCGATGCAGCAATCGATTATTATGCTGTTGTAGATTTAGAAACATTTTCGGCGCTCATTGATTCGGCGGATGGCATAGCTTACAATTTGCAGGAGGATATTCAGGCGAGGGCTATATCCAAAGTGTCCTTTGAATTTAAAAAAGGGGCGAATCGTTTAAATGGGGAAGAGGTTGTGTCGCTGCTGATGGATGCTGCAGTGGGAAGAAACTTGAATGAAGAAGACCAATCTAACCTCATTAATGCAATCATCCATCAATCTATCAACGTACTAACACAAACACAATTAAAACAATTCACGGAAAAGATTGAAGGCAATATTCCGGTTGAGCAGTTGCTGGACAACATAATGGAGCTACCCCCAGTCGGTGTTTGTCAATATAGTTGTCGCATCAAGCTACTTAACTTTTCTATCAAAATCAAAATCTGTTCTATTAAAAT